>CAKVCS010000001.1 GCA_934725785.1 uncultured Bacteroidales bacterium
GTATGATGTGGCTCCGCCTTTGATGTTTTTGCCAATGAACGAGCGGGACAGGTAGATGCTTCCGTCTTTATAGTCGCACAGCCTCGCGCCGCCCTCGGGCATCTCTATCTCGCCACCGCTCGCGAACCATTCGCAGTCATACACGTGCGTGAGGATTTTGCTCGTCAGCGGAGTCCCGTGTGTGGATAGCGGTTTTCCGAAGAAGTCCGGGTCTTTTTCCGCGCTTGGAGTCTCTTCTTCGGGGGGCTGCGGCTCGCCTGGCACGGTGTCTCTTGCCAATATTGTGAATTGCGCGGTTCGCCATTCGTCACACGTTAGCGTGTAGTTTCCGTTTTTCGCCGTCAGGCGGTATCGCACGTCATACACGCCCGGCTCGGGTCTCACCCGGCTCGTGTCGATCTCCCCCACCGCCAGCCCGGGGTCTTCCGCGCCTTGCGGCAGGTTGTCCGCCTCGGGCATCGTCATCTTGCCAAGCCTCGTGGTGCCGTCCGCCTCGCGCGGGGCGATTGCAAGTCCGTCGGCGCATATCGGTCGCGGCTCAATGCTTACGCTGAACGTCTTTTCCGCGCGCTTGAACCCGACGCGTACAGTCCCGTTGGCGGGCGAGAATATGTTGTTGCCGATCAGGACGGACACCACTTTTAGTGTGTGCCGTCCGGCCGCCACTATGCTGTCGCGGTCCAAGGCCTCTGTCGCCCCGTCGAGAAATGCCTGCGTGCCGCCCACCTCGACATAGGCCCCGCCGTCTTCCTCTATGCGTGCGTCGGTCCTGTGGTCGAGTTTTTCTCCATAAGTCAGGGTAACATCGTTATTCTCGCTCCCGTTGAGTGTTATGGTGGGGGTCTCCCTGTCGATGCGTCCGCACCTGCTGCAGTATTTGTAGTTGTCTTTCAGAATTTTAGCATTGCCCTCTTTGTCAACGAGCATCAGTCTCACCGTGACGGCGTATATTGTATCGTATCCTTCGGCCTTGGGCAGCCCGCCCACCAGGTAAGCGTCCGTTATGTAGAGCTTCCCGCCGCTGTATTCGCATAGTGGCACGGTGTCGGCCGGCAGGTCGAGCTTTGCGCCGCGTGAGAACCAGTCGTAGTCGTATATGTGCGTGAGGGTCTGCTGCCCCAGCACGGGGTGCGCCGTCATGAGCGGCTCGGACGGGAAGTCGGTTGTTTGCGCCGCGGCCCGGCATGCCACGGCCAGCGCTACGGCTATGGTGGAGCGCGTGATCATGCTTTATCTATAGGGCTGGCTTTTTGGCGTTGTTGATGGCCTCTATGACCTCGGCGGTCTTGCGGGTCATGTCGTCCGATCGTATTATCTCCCCGCTTAGGGCAATGCCGTCGGGGCCGCACTCGAGTATGTCGGCTATGTCGGCAGACGTTATGCCGCCAATGGCCACTATGGGTATGTTGACGCCCTCGCTGCGAGCTGCCCACGTCAGTTCGCGGTATCCGTCAAGACCCAGCGTCGGGGCGAGGTTCTTCTTCGTCGTCGTGAAGCGGAACGGTCCGCAGCCTATGTAGTCTACCGAGTCGCGGACCCTCATTATGTCGTCAGCCGTGTTGCACGTCCCGCCTATTATGGCTTTCTCGCCCAATATCTTGCGAGCCTCGGCGGGCGGCATGTCGTTCTTGCCGAGGTGGACGCCGCTCGCCCCGGCTCTTCGGGCGACCTCGACGTGGTCGTCTATAATAAGTGTGGCCCCGAAGGTGTCCGTGAGCCTCTTCATCTCCACGGCGGTAGCCTCCACCTCATCTTCCGTCGCGCCCTTCATGCGCAGCTGCACCCACAGGCATCCGCCGTTCAGCACCTTGCGGGCCTGCTCCACGCACTGAGCCCCGGTGCTGGCGTTTGTTATGAACTGGAGGCTGAAGTGGGTCATGTCAAGTTTTACGCGTGTGGATGCCGTGTCGTTCATGTCTGTTGTTTTTGTCAATAGTATCTTTATTCTACCGTATGTCAACCTTCGACTGGACATTCGTCTGTCGGGCCATCTCTTTGTCATATAGCCCTCGACAGGTTTCGTGATGGTGGCCATAAGGATATGCGCGGCCTCACACCACCCGCCCCATGTTATACTCCACGAGCTTCTTCAGGGCCTCTTTGGCGGGGCTGTCCGGCAGCGGGGCTATGTCGGCTACAGCCATGCGTCCGAGCTCATTCATCTTTTCGCCGGCGTACTCCATGCCGCCGTGCCGCCCCACCAAGTCGAGCGCGGCCTCGGCCGTGGCCTCGGCTTTCGGGTCGCGGCGTATCATGCGCGTAAGCGCCCTGCGCTCGGCCTCCGTGGCGTTGTGCATGGCGGCTATCAGAGGGAGCGTCATTTTCTGCTCCTTGACGTCGTTCAGCGCGGGCTTGCCGAATATGCCTCCCGGCGTGTAGTCGAACATGTCGTCGCGTATCTGGAAAGCGAGACCCAGGTGGTTGCCATAGGCCGCTAGGGCCTCGACGGTCTCGGGTCGCGCCCCCGCGCTTGTTGCCCCCGCCCTTGTGCACGCCTCAATGAGGGTTGCCGTCTTTTGGCGTATCACGCCCAGGTAGGTCTCCTCCGTCAGGTCCATCCTCCTCGCGTGCTCCATTTGGCTCAGCTCGCCGTCGGCCAGGTCGCGCACGGCGCGGCTCACTATGCGGAGTATGTCGACGTGTCCGCCGTCAAGGGCCATCTCCATGCCGCGCGCCAGGAAGAAGTCGCCCACCAGCACCGCCACTTTGCCGCCCCACAGGCCCATGAGGCTCCACTGGCCGCGGCGTGTGTATGTCTCGTCGACAACGTCGTCATGGACCAGCGACGCGTTGTGCAGGAGCTCAATGAGGGCGGCCGCGGCGTACGACGAGTCGGCTACTCCGCCGGCTGCGGCCGCGGAGAGGAACACCAGCAGCGGGCGCATACGCTTGCCGCGGCGGCGGAAGACGTAGCGCGTGGCCAACGTGAGCAGGCGGTTGGGGGACTGAAGCTGGCTGTCGAAGTATGGCTCGAAGCGCCTCAGGTGCTCGCCGACGGGGGCTTGTATCTCTTTTAGGTCCATCCGTGTCGGAAATTCTATTATTTTCGTGGCTCTGTTCGGGCAAAGTTACCACTAAAAGATGTCAGTTATCAGGCTTACCAAGGAGTTCTCTTTCGAGATGGCTCATTTCCTGCCGGGCTATGACGGGCTCTGCAGCAACGTCCACGGACACTCGTATCTGCTGCACGTCACGGTGGCGGGCGTGCCATCGGCCGACCCCGCCTCGCCCAAGTTCGGGATGGTCATGGATTTCTCTGATCTCAAGAGGATTGTGGGCGAGGAGGTCGTAGGGCGGCTTGACCACGCCCTTATGGTGCGCCGAGGCTCGGTCGACGCCGCGGCCCTCGGTGGCCTTACCCACCGCCTTGTCGAGGTGGACTATCAGCCCACGTGCGAGAATATGCTCATAGACTTCGCCGAGCGCATCGGGCGGCGCCTGCCTGGCGGCGTGAGACTCGCCTCGCTCAGGCTCAATGAGACGGCGACCTCGTTCGCCGAGTGGCGGGCCGATGACAACGGCTGACGCGCCGCGCCTTTCATTTCCGCCCGGCCTTCCACGCGTCGACCTGCTTTTTGATGGCCTCGGGCATCTGACCCTTTATGGCGTTTATGGCCCTCGCCCTGTCTGCCGAGTTGTTCACGAAGTCGGTGTTGTCTATGTCTATGGTGAGCATGTTGCCCGAGTACCCTTCCACCCAGTCGTCATACTTCTTGTTCAGCATGTGGAGGTACTCCTGGCCTATTGAGTTCTCATAGGCCAGACCGCGCTGGCGTATGTGTGTCACGAGTGTGGGCACTGACGCTTTGAGGTAAATGAGCAGCTCGGGCGGCTTTATGAACGAGACCATTATCTCGAACAGCTCGCTGTACGTGTCATAGTCCGTCCGGCTTATGAGGCCCATGGTGAGCAGGTTCTCTACGAATATGTACGCGTCCTCATATATGGTGCGGTCCTGCACAACCGTGTCGTCCGCCCACATCGCGCGCTGTATCGACTTGAAGCGCTTGGTCAGGAAGTAGACCTGCAGGTTGAGCGCCCACCGCTGCATGTCGGCGTAGAAATTTGAGAGGTACGGGTTCGTCACGTCGCCGCTGTCGAACGTGCGGAAGCCGAACTCGCCGCACAGCAGCTCAGCCATCGCGCTCTTGCCGCTGCCTATGTTGCCTGCTATCCCTATGTACATGGTCTTTGCCCCCTGCTTTGTCTTGCTTTGTTGTTCACATTGTCTTTTGGGCGGCCATCTCCTTCAGCTCGTCCATCAGGCTCCTGTCGTTCTTCAGGCGTGGCATCTTGTTCTGCCCGCCCATCTTGTCGTGTTTCCGCATCCAGTCCTCAAACAGTCCGCGCGGGGCCACGTTCAGCCGCAGCCTGTCAAGCGTAATGTCCTTGTAGCGTTTGGCCTCGTAGTCCGAGTTTACGCCCTGCAGGGCCTTGTCGAGCCTCTCGGCGAAAAGCTCAGGGTCGGCGGGCGGCGTGTCAAACTCCACCATCCACTCGTGGCAGCCGCGGGTGTTGGCGTCCATGAATACCGGGGCTGCCGTGTACTCCCTCACGACGGCTCCCGTCTCACTGCAAGCCCGCGCCATGGCGGCCTCGGCGTTGCTTATCATGAGCTCCTCGCCGAAGGCGTTTATGTATAGCTTCGTGCGTCCGCTTATGACGAAACGGTAAGGGTCTTTGCCCGTGAAGCGGACCGTGTCCCCAATCACGTAGCGCCACAGACCGTTGACGCTCGTTATCACCATGGCGTAGTCTACGCCGGTCTCTATGCCGCTTAACGGCGTCACGCCGTCGGGGTGGGGCTTGCCGGCCTCGCTAATCGGCATGAACTCGTAGAAAGTGCCATAGTCCAGCATGAGCCGCATGCTCTTGTCGGCCATGTCGGTCTGGATGCCGAAGAAGCCCTCGCTGGCGTTATATGTCTCCATGAAGTGCATACCGCCGGGGCACAGGCTCTTATATTGCTCGCGGTAGGGCTCGAAGCTTATCCCTCCGTGGATGAAGAGCTCCATCCCGGGCCACAAGTCGGCCACGGTCTTCACGCCGCGTCGCTCCATTATGTATTTGAGCAGGACGAGCATCCAGCTCGGCACGCCGGCCATCGACGTCACGTTCTGCCCGATGGTCGCGGCGGCTATCTTTTCCAGCTTCTCCTCCCACCTGGGCAGCAGGGCTATCCGCTTCCGCGGGGTCTTGAACAGCTCGCTCCACAGCGGGGCGTTGCCTATCATGATGGCGGAGAGGTCGCCCGTCTGGCTGCCCGAGCCCGTGGGGGTCAGTTGTTTGCTGCCTCCCAACGTCAGGCATTTGCCGCGCCATATTTCAGTGCCTGGGTTTTGCCGCATGTACGTGGCCACGACGTCGTTTGTCCCGCGCAGGTGGCAGCGCCTCAGCCCCTCGTCGGTCACGGGGATGAACTTGCTTTTGCTGCCCGATGTGCCGCTGCTCTTGGCGAACCACTTGACGCGCCCGGGCCACGTGACGTCCCCCTCCCCCGACATCATGCGCTCCACGTAGGGCCGGAAACCCTCGTAGTCCATCACGCTCACGGTCTTGGCGAACTCCTCGTAGCCCATGTCCGGCCGCAGCCCCAGCTTGCGCCCCAAGTACGTCCGCGAGCCGCATTCCAGTATGTGGCGCAGCTGCTCGGCCTGCATGTCGGGGCCTTGGGAGGCCATCCGGTCCATTTGTCTGTAGCGATCGGCGTAGTGCAACCTTGCCAGCCAGTTTATCAGTGCCATCGTTTAGTCTGCAAGTGTTCTTTGTCTTGTCCTGCCTTACCATCCGGCCATATGCCGCGTGAGCACCCCCCCCTTGTCTCTGGGAAAAAGGGCGGGGTGGGGTGCGCCGCCCCGCTCCGCCTTTAGCCTCACGCGTGTGCTGCTCAAAAATATTTCTCTGGGGCCGTCTTGCCTTTCACGGTCAGTATCTGCCTCAGCAGGTTGTTAGCCAGTCCGCTCGCCCCGATGCGGAACAGGGTGTTGACCGTGTGGTCGTCGCCGAGCGTGGCGCGCACTATCTCGTAATACAGCGCGGCGTCCTCGGGAGTGCGCACGCCCCCGGCAGGCTTGAAGCCGACCTTGCGCCCGCTCTTCTGCTCATAAGCCTTTATGGCCTGCGTCATTACGACGGCGGCCTCGGGGCTGGCGCCGTCGCAGTTCTTGCCCGTGCTGGTCTTGATGAAGTCCGCGCCGGCCGCCATGGCTATGACGCTCGCGTCCCATATCTGCCCGTGGGTCTTCATGGAGCCCGTCTCCAGTATAACTTTCAGCCTTGCGTCGGCGCAAGCCTCGCGCAGGCGCAGCAGCTCCTCGTAAACGAACTGGTAGCTGCCGTCCAGGAATTCGCCTACCGAGATGACGACGTCGACCTCGGTGGCGCCGGCCTCGACGGCCTTGCGAACCTCAGCCGCCTTTATGTCGGCGAATGATTGCGAGGACGGGAAGCATGCGGCCACCACGGCTCTGTGCACGCTCTCCACTTTCAGCGCCGACTTCAGCACCGGAGCGAAAACGGAGTACACGCATATGCCGCCCACGTTTTTCAGCTCGGGGTAGTCCTTGCCGAACTGGTTGACCTTCTCCACGAAGCGGCGCACGCTCTCCGCCGAGTCCGTATGGCTAAGCGTCGTGAGGTCTATGGCGTTGAACATGGTCTGCAGCGCCTCGGTGTCGGTCAGCCATTTTGCGGCGTTGGCGCGGTGGCCTGCTATGATGGTCTCAACGTTGTCAAGCCCGGTGTCATACTTGTATTCGCCGAGCGTCTTGTCTATATCTTTCATTTTCTGTGTTATAATCTTTTCTTTCTCTTTTCACTGTTTATCGCTCTGGCCGGGCCTCAGCTTGGCGTTGCCCGCGTGTCTGCCCGCGTCGCGCATGGTCTTTTTCTCAAGGCTCTTGCGCAGCTCCGTGTCCAGGTCCACCCCGGTCTGGTTCGCCAGGCACAGCAGCACCCACAGCACGTCGGCCATCTCCTCGCCCATGTCTCGGCTCTCGCCGGGCTTGAAGCTCTGATCGCCATACGTCCGCGCCATCAGCCGCGCCAGCTCGCCCACCTCCTCGGTCAGGCATGCCATGTTGGTCAGCTCGCTGAAATATCTCACGCCGTACTCGTGGATCCATTTGTCCACCATGCGCTGGGCGCCCCTAAGGCTCATTTCGCCGTCTCCCGCCTCGATCATCCCTAAGCCTTGTTTCTTGTGTCGACTATTATTGTCACCGGGCCGTCGGCCTCCATGTCTATCTTCATGTCTGCGCCGAAGACGCCCGTGGGAATCTCTTTGCCCGTCAGCCGTCGCAGCTCGGCGACGAAGGCCTCGTAATACGGCACGGCCACGTCCGGCCGCGCGGCGTTGATGAATGACGGGCGGTTGCCCTTCTTGGTCAGGGCGAAGAGGGTGAACTGGCTCACTACCAGGATGTCCCCGCCCGCGTCGGCCACGGAGATGTTCATCAGCCCGTCGGCGTCGCTGAATATTCGCATCTGCGACACCTTTTGCGCGAGCCAAGTAACCTCGGCCATGTCGACATCTGGCCCGTCGGCCGTCTCCACGCCCAGCAGGATCAACAGGCCCGCCCCTATGTGGCCGGCCCTGGCCCCGTCGGCCGTCACCGATGCGCGGCTCACTCGTTGTATTACGGCTTTCATCTCCCTGTTGCGCTTCCCTCTCCGCCTCCCCTCCGCGTCGCCGCCGGAGGAGTCAGAGAGCTTTTTTAACATTGCCTTTCCGAGTGTGAATTTACGCGATATATTTGCGTTCTCAAAATGGAAAAATTGCCGCTCCGCCTGTGGCGACGGCGCAAAAGAAAGAGGCAATGCCCCGAAGAAAAGATTTATCCCTGGCGCGCCGTCTCACGGATGCCGAGGTGGGCTATGTTTTCGCGCATCTCCGTCAGATGGTCGACTGCGCCGCGCCCTTGGAGACCGTGGTCGACTGGCCGCGTACCGAGGGCCCGCTCCGCAAGGATCTTGTGGTCGAAGGAGTCCCCGTCTTGTTCTCCTCGTCCGACCGGGGAGCCGCGCCTTTCAGCGAGGCTGGCGGCAGGGTCGTCGTGGGTCACGATCTGGTCAAGAGCGCGTTCTTCCTCCTGTCCGCATATCAGGAGTGGGCGTCCGGCCAGTCCGACGAGTGGGGGCGGTATCCATACGAGGCCTCCATCCAGAGGGAGCTCGGAATAGAGCACGTGGCCGTCGTGAACCATTACTTTACGTGGATGACTCAAGCCATAGTGAGACAGTGTGAGATAAAAGGTATAGAATATCGCATAAAATCGCCTCTCGGAGGCCCCTCCCTACATTTGTCACATGACATAGACTCCGCCCATTACTTCACCTTGCGCAAGGCTCTTTTCCGCTGCGCGCAGGTATTCGGGCTTCGCAAGTGCGACACCAGCAGGAGTCGCCTGGCCCGTGCGGCCGCCATCTCTCTGCTTCGCGTGGCGGGGTTGCGCGGAGATCCCGACCCCTATTGGAGCTTCGACGCCATTCAAGACAATGAGGCTTTCGTTGGCTACAAGTCGGAGTGGTTCTTTCTGCCCGATGACGGCGGCCCTTTCCCGCCCGACTACGATTTATCCGCCGACGCCGATGTGCGCAAGGTCATGGATCAGCTCGCCGCTCGCGGCAACACGATAAGCCTTCACGCACCTATAAATTGCCGAACATCAGACGCATATGCCAAGTGGCTTAAAGTGTTGCAAGATGTTTGCCCCGGCCTCTCTCGCCATGTCCGTCAGCATTTTCTCGCCATCAGCGCCCCGTCCTCTTTCATAGCCATGGAAGATGCCGGCCTGACAGCCGATTTCTCTTTCGGATTCTCTCGCCACGAGGGCTTCAGGAACAGCTACTGCATGCCGTTCCATCCTTTCGACCATGACCGTCAGCGTATGCTCGACCTGGTCTGCGTCCCGCTTGCCATGATGGACGTGTCGTGCCTCACGCACCGCCGCATGTCCTATGACGGCATTTTCCTCGCCGTGGGCGAGATGCTCGACGAGGTGCGGCTTTTCGGCGGCGTTTTCAGCCTCCTGTGGCACAACTCCACTTTCGATGAGGTTTATCACCCGGGCGTGACCAAATTCTATGAGGAGCTTCATCTCCTCTTCTCGCAATATCAGCTCAGGCAGTTCTCCCTTCAGGAGTGAAAGTAGAACCTGCGTAGCTTCGCTTTCGTAAAAAGAATCATATCATAACCAGCAGCCGATGTCACCCATAGCCCTTTTCGTCTATAACCGTCCCGATCACACGCGCCGAACTCTACAGAGCCTCGCTGCCGCCGACGGGGCTGAGCGGTCAGACCTTTACATATTCGCCGATGGCCCGAGGGACTCCGACTCTGTGCCAGCGGTGGATGCCGTTCGCGAGCTGTGCCGTGCCGCGTCGGGCTTCGCGAGCGTCTCCGTCACCGAGCGGGAGGACAACGTTGGTCTGGCAGCCAACATACTTGGTGGCGTCAGCGATGTTATATCCCGCCACGGCCGGGTCATTGTCATTGAGGATGATGTCAACGTCTCCCCGTTCTTCCTCAAGTATATGAATGCCGCTCTCGAGTTCTACCGAGGCAGGGGGGTCTTCTCCATTGGCGGGTACACGCCGGACATTTCCATCCCCGCGGATTATCCATACTCCACGTTTGTCATGCACCGCAACTGCTCCTGGGGCTGGGCCACGTGGAAGAGCGAGTGGGACAAGGTTGACTGGCAGGCCGCCACGTTCGACTCTTTTATCCGCAGCCCGTCTTTGCGCCGTCGCTTCAATGAGCCGGGCGATGACATGACGCCCTTCCTGCTCAGGTGGAAGACGGGAGCCCGGGAGATGTGGGACATCGTCTTCTCCTATGCGGCATTCCGGGCCGGAGAGCCGCACGTGTACCCGCGCAAGAGCCTCGTAAGGAATGTAGGGAATGACGGCACAGGCACACACGTGGCGCCGACGACTAAATATGACGCACCGCTCGCGGCAAGCGTAGGCTTGAACAATTTCTGCCCGGGGGTGGCTACTAATCCCGCAATCGTCAAGGAGTTCCACAGGTTTTACTCCACATCGGCTTTCCGCAGGGTGGTCAATGCGTTCAAGAGGTGGAGATATGTGCTGTCAGGCCATTGACCTTACGCCAAGTCTCGTTTGAGGACTGCCGCCATTTGTCTTGCCTCGTCAGCCCGGGACCTGTCCGGAAGAGCGTTTTTTCTTGCCAGAGAGAGGCGGTGAGGGGTATCACAGCCTCTCCACCTGCTCTGCGCTCAGCCCCGTACAAGCCGATATGGTCGCGGAGTCGATCCCCTTCTCTTTCATACCCTTTGCCACTCTCTCAATGCCGTCACGGATTCCCTGCTCTTTTCCGATTTCAATTCCCTGCTCTTTTCCGATTTCTTTTCCTATCTCAATCCCCTGCTCCTTACCTATCTCCTTCCCAATCTCAATTCCCTGCTCCTTGGCGGTCTCCATCGAGTTCTTGATGTCCCTGTAGGCCTTGAGGCTGTCCTCGTAGGTCTTGAGCTCCGAGGGCGAGAACTGGGCTATCTCGGCCTTCTGGAACAGTTTGGTGAATACGCGGTCCCTGAGCGCCTTCGGCCTCCCCTCGATCCTGGCCATGTTCTTGAGCGCGTAGAGCCACTTGTCGCTCAGCGTCTCCAGCTCGTCGGCTCCCTTGTCGAACTTGCCAATCTCGATGTATTTGAATATCAGCTTGTCGTAGAAGGTCCTGTTCGTGGCCTTGTCCTGCAGCTCCACGTCGTGGCAGATTGCGCCGCTGTCGAACGCCTCGTCGTTGTACGCGAAGTTGAGCAGCGCGATGACGTACACCTTGCTCAGCCTGAAGTCCCAGTCGGCCCCTTTCCTCGCCTGCTCGCGGATGGGGTATGTGGCGTAGTAGATGGACCTGTCCTTGAAGTACTTCTGGTACGCGTTCTGCATCTCGACGATGAACTTCTCGCCCCTCTCGTTTTGGCAGTAGACGTCGAAAATGGCCTTCCTCTCCATCAAGACGTCGCCCACGCTCTCGCCGTTGAGGTACATGACGTCCGTTACGACCTGCTCCCCCTCGAAGAGCGAGTTGAGGAAGTTGATGAGCAGGTCCTTGTTAGGCTTGGTCCCGAAGATCCTCTTGAAGCCGAAGTCGGTCAGCAGGCTTATGTATTTCTCCTCCCGGTCTCGCATGTCATCTCTGTTTTTGCCCAAAAGTAGGAATAAAAAATGGCAATGGCGCGATGCCATTGCCAGCAATATGGGTTGTTGAATTTTATCGACACGAGTCTCAGCGCGCCTGCCTATTTGTTATCTCTTAGTATTTCATTCACAATGCGCTGGACGCTCTCATACTTCTCTCCGAGCTGCCGTTTCCTGTCCGCTCCGTTGCCGTAGATGCCTTTTATCACGTCTTTTGCCGTGTCATGGTCGCTACCGCCGTCGCGCTCTTGCTGCCGGACGATGTCCGGGGCGTCCACCTCTTCTGCTATGTGAGCCTCCTCGCCGCTTTGCTTTGCGGCGGGTGCGGCGCTCTCTGCCTCGGTCGGGCTGCTGCACCCCTCTGCCGCGGTGGCTGGCGCCGTTGGCGATTCTGGCGTTATTGTTGTCTGTTTCGCAGGTGTTTCTATATGCTTGGTTTCCTGCGGGTTCGCTGTCAACGCCGATTCTGCGGGCCCGCGTTCCGGCCATAGGGCGAATGCCGCCACGCCGACGGCTACGGCCACAGCAGCTGCGGCGCATACGACAATAGCCGTGGATGGCCGCCCCTTCCGTGGAGCGGCGTCGGCTCTTTCCTCTTTGCTGAAGTCGAAAGACATGCCGCCGTTCTTCTTCTCAAAGTCGTATTTGCCTACGCTTCCAGCCTCTTTTTTCTGAGTCATATCCTTGCTATGCGTATATGTCGGCAAGAGTGGGCATGCCGCCGGTATAACCTGTCCCCATTGGCTCAAAGACCCATTCGCCCTCGTCGTTCAATATGATGCGGCCGGCCTCTATGGCCGTCTCGTCGGCGAATTTCTCACTCATGTTGAAGCGGCAGAGGCTCTCGCCGGTCTCCTCGTTTGTTATCGTTATGGCGGGCGACTCTACGGACTTGAATGTCTCAGTCTGGGCGTCGGGCTTGGCGTATATGGCGGCTCCGAACACGATGGCGCGAACCGACTCGCTCACCCTGTCAAGCACCACGTGCATGGTTTCGCAATTCTCATCGTCTGCGTCGTCGCCGGCCTCGTCTGGCGAGCCGATTACGGATGTGTCGGCCGAGACGGGCACCGTCATAGCCTTCCACGCTTTCTTGGTGCGGTGGGCCTGCAGGTTGAACGGCTCTATCTTGCCTTCTGTCACGTCATCCTCCGAGGATGGGCGCCAGCGGTTGTCCGAGTTGTAGTAGACAAAGTCCTCCCTGCGTGTCAATATGCCGTCTTCTCCCACCAGGAAGGCGCACACGTCAAGGTCTGCGTCGCCCTTCCACGTCAAGTCTACGCGTATCTTGTTCAGTCCCTCTTCTTTGCCGAAGTTGAATTTCTGCCCCTTTGCCAGTTCTTTGCCGAAGTTGAATGAGTTCATGTGCTTATGTTTTTTAGTCGTTTATATATTTTTCTGCCACTTGGCGCAGGGGGACGTATTCTATGCCGTATTCGGCAAAGAGGGTGACTATCTGCCTTATGGTCTGCTTTTGCGCCTCTGTCATGTCCCCATTGGCGCCTTTGGCTATTTCGTCTATGAGTCTTTTGCTCTTTATGAGCGTCACGCACTCGTCCGCCATGTGCGAGTTGCGCTCGACGGTCGCGAAGTAACGCTTGGCTTCGCCCAGGCGCATGTCGCGCAGCAGCTTATACCCGTTGCCCAGCATCTGTGGGCCGCGCTTGGGCGCAGTCTCTTTTTCGGGGGCGGGGGAGGGCTCGCCCGCGGTCTCTCCGATTGCCTTGACCGGTTCTCCTGGGGCGCTCTCTTCCGTCGCTTGTGGTGTCTCCTGGTCGTCCGTGCCGATACCTGTCAGGGTTTTCACGTAGTCGGTCGCGAGGGGCATCACTTGCAGTGTACATATCTTGTCTTTTATGGCGTTTGTCTGCAACGCCTGGTATGACACCCCCATCTCGGGTAGGCCCGGTTGAGCGTGCTGGTTGCTGCTGGCGAATATCAGGACCTGCCTCTTGGTGAAAAGGCTCACGTCGTTGACGTACACATATGGCAGAGACTGGGCTTCCATGTGGCAATATAGCGCGCCAAGTGACGGGATGCTTATGAAGCCGTATGGTTTAGCCCAGTCGACCGTGGCGTAGCGGCCAGCCTCCGACGCCGAGACTGAGGCGAACGCCGTGGCGAGCGAGTTCTTCCCAAGGCTCAGCAGGCGGGCGTATTCCGCCTCTATGCGCTGGGCGTACTCTGTCATCTCCTTTTTGAAGTGGACTATGGCTTTACCCTTGTCCACTATGTTTGTCGCATCTCTGAACGAGGTGAGCTCTGATCGCTCCAGCTCCATGTCGAGCCGGACACTCTCCGCTTTCAGCTTGGCGACCTCGGCCTCTAACTTTTTATACCTCTCGCTTTTCTCGGTGAGGATTAGGATTTCCTCGTTAGCTTTCAGCGCGTTGTCGCATATGGCGATAATCTTGTCGCATGCCGCGCTTTGGGCTTTCAGGCTCTCTATCTTGACCCTCCTGTTAGCCCCGCTGCCAGTCAGCCATTCCCATATCCTTGTCCACAGTCGACGGTTGTCGGCCTCGTCTTGCAGGGCGCAGGCTTCGTCGTCATGCCTCTTTTTGCCTTCCGCGGCCTTCTTTTTCTCGTTTTCGACCCAAGTCCGGAACTCTTCGGACTTCACGCCCCGCACGAGCCTCGCGTAGTTGCGCTTGAGTGTCTCGAACGCCTCGGTCGTTTCCGCCTGTTGCCGCGAGGACCCGCCGTGTGCGGCGGCTTCAGCCTCTTGAGCCGCTTTGCGCACCATGTCGCGGGTCAGGAGCGTCTCGCCCAGGGGGCTCTCCTTGCCCATCAGCGGGCCTATATGTTCCTTTATTATGTGGTCAACCTTGGCCGCTACGTTCTCCTCTCCCGCGGGGCTGCTGTAGTCTGGCTTTTTGAGTCTCGCCGCGAGGCCTTCCATTCTCTTGCGCAGGCCGGTGGGGTTGTCCTCAATGTCGAGCGGGTCGTCCGAGCCCATGGGGCACTCGCCGTTCAGGCGAACCTCCACGAGGGCGCGGCTCAACGCCAAGCTCTGCATGCGCTCCACGTCGGGGGCGAAGTACATGCACTCTGCGTGACCTATGGAGAAGACGTGCGAGCTGACGTTGGTCGGCAGCGCGGCGTTCACCACAAGCCCGCACGTGGCGGGGTCCGACGCGAGCAGCATGAAGTCCGCCAGCACGCGCGGCAGGCGGAAGTCGTGATGCTCCTCGCCCGTGAATGACGCTCCGCCTTTGATGTTGCGCGTCTCGACATACAGGGTGTAGGGCGCCTCCGACTCCGACGTGCGCTCAAGTATGTGCGCCAAGGCCTCCTCGGCCATGACTGACGTCACGTTCGCCGGCCTCTTGGTGTCATATCCCAGCACGACATGCCACACGGTCAGAGCCCCGAATCCGTTCTTGGGGTCGTTGCGCAAGGCCATGAGCCGTCTGAACGCGCTCTGGTCGAAGTCGTTCTCGCCATACGGGTTGTCAAGGAAGAAGAGGTTCAGCTTGGCAGTGACTGTCGCTATGCCCGCCGCGCCCATGAACTGCGCTATGTGGTTGGCCATCCCGCACCCCATGTCGTCGTCCGCCTCGGTGTCCGAGCCGGGTATGCTGAATTCATACCCCTCGCCCTCGTCGCGGATAAGGCCGTAGGAGACCAGCATGTCCGCCGATGCTGTGCGCGGGACGCACTCCTCCGCTATCTGGCGCGCTATGCTGTCGGTCTCGCTCTTGCCGCTGACCACTATGAAATGTGTGCGAGACATGTGTCCTCTGTCGTTTTATCGTTTGTCTTGCTTTGTGCGCAATTTAATCTCGCTCTCCACGAGGCTCGCTGTAGCCTCGTACACATCGTTGTGGCTCTCCAAGGCGTCAACCTCCTCTGGGTTCATATTGGGGTATGCGTACATGTCCTTGTATCGGCTGTTTCCAATGCCTCTGAGGCTGTCGAGAGTCTCTTTTACGAAGTCTGAGCCGCGCTCGTTCTTTATCTCTTTGATTCTCTTTTCAACATCTTTGCGCAAATTGTTCAGCTCAAACTGCTTGTACGCCACGTTACGCCGCTCCCCAAGGTTTAGGCGGTTGTTGTCTATAGCGTTGCCCTTGTCTGACGTCATCCAATATTGCTTTTTCTCCTTGTCGAAGCGTATAATAGGCAGCCCGTCTTGCATGGTGAAGCAGAAGGCCTGCGTCCACATGTCGAGTGCTTCGTCAGCCTTCTCGGCTGGCCACATTGAGAACTTCATCGACTCGCGCAATGAGTCCATTCCCGTATCAATAGAGCACGAGAGGCCGCTTGCCTCGTTCATCCGGCGGTTGTATTCGTCCTCATATGTCTTGAAGTTGTTCACAGCGAAAACAGGCACCGAAGACTCCACCATCATGATATACACTCGGTCCTTCTGACGGGTTGATGCGTATTTAGGGTCTGTTATGTCATATTTCAAAGCCGCTTTAACAGAGGCCTCCTTCATTATCGTGTTTGCTTGGTCTGGTACTCCAACCAGAACCTGGCGCGCACGGTTGACATTCTCTGGCATCTTGCCGTGGTAGTTTATTGTCCACATGGGGGTGGCCAGGTCGAGGATATATTTTGCGTTGCGGATGACGTTCTCTGTCCCCATTTCTGTTAGAACCTCCTCTATGTTCTTGCTCAGCGCTGCCGACACGGGCTGCGTGGTGCCCGCATAGTGCATCACCCTGTTGGCCGTCTCGCTTGTCGACTCCTTAAGCCACTCTGTAAGGCTGCGACCCGACGGCATCGAGTCCGATGTGCAGAAGTCGTTCCACATCTGTTGGCTGATGGCGGGGTTTATGCCGTTCAACGCGTTAATGTGCAGGTATACCTGGAATTTCGATTTTGGTCTGCACGAGTTGCGCAGTCTCACCACTTCGCTGTCAAATTCGCCGCCTATCTGCCTCATTATCTCCATCTTGGCTGCCACCAACGCCTTGTAGGCTGCCACGTCCTCCTTAAGCTTTGTGTAGAACAGGATGGCCAGCTGATGCCTCTTCAGGTCCATCGTGTCGCGTATGCGCGAGTTCACGGTGTTGCTCAAGTCCTCGGCCTCGTCGCTCAGGAATCGTCCGAACAGCCCGTGACACCCCGCCAACTCTTTGATCCAGTCGGGACACTCCCTCAGCCTGGCCTCCAACTCTTTGCTCTCGCTCACCATCTCGCCGAGACACGAGTCCATTAGGGCGTCCAGCGCCGTCAGGAACGCTGCCGAGGCTGCCAGTCCGCCGCCCGCGGGGTCGCATATGATTTTGCGGATTTCCTTCTCGAGCAGCCGCTGCGTGTTGGCGAGCTTGCTTGCGCAGTTCGCCTCGGGGGCCGTGTCGCTGCTGGCCATGTTGAGACGGTTCACGATGTCGTCCGCCTCCGTCCCCTTCTCCACCTCGAAGGGGCGCAATGCGCCGAGGTCGCATATGGCGTCGGTGACGTCGTCGTGCAGGTGGCCGCCGTTCTCCCTTATCTTCACGTCCTCGCGGTCCACGAAGTTGTCGCACAGGGTGGATCCCACCTTTTCCGTGTTTAGCAGTTTGTTCGTCAGCCGCTCCGCCACGGCGTAGGCCGTAGCGATGCCCATGGTGTCACTGTCATACACCAGCTCGGCCGCGCTCAACGAGTTAGCCCAGGCGCATTTTTGTGATATTTTGAAATTTATGTGGTTTGCTATTATGTTATCCTTCATCTCGTCAGCATGATCTCCCATGTCGCCCGATGGAAGGAAGGCACATTTTGCCACGTTATCCAGTAGGTCGTCAAGCCCATTGAACGTGTTGCCGGAACTGCTGACGTTGTTTATCAAGTATGCGAATTCGAACGGCTTATCCGTTATTGTGTTGTTGCCGAATGGTATTAGTTTTTTCGCCGCGTCTTTCCCGTCGAAATTACCGAATATGAAGTCGAGGTCGCGCAGGGTGCCGTAGGTGTTGTAGTTGACGTTGAACGATCCAGTAGGTGTTATTTGCTTGTATATGTCTGGCATAACAACCCACGGTATCACGAGGCAGTCGTTCGTCATTCCGAGGCTTTTCTTTACCCTGTCTATCATTAATAGCACGTCTATCAGCATTCCGGACCCTGTGCCTCCACTCATAGAGCAAATGACGTTGACGGTTGTTTTGGACGGTATGCCAGGCTGCTTTCCCTGTCCCAGCTGGTATTTGGAGTCGGGAGGAAGTGGTTCGCGTGTGTAGTTCAGGGCGTTTAATATGCGAATTTCTATCTCCTTTCGGTTATATCTGGCAATGAAGCATCCGCTTGAGCGTACCTGTCCCGCACCTGTGCTCTTTATTGCGCCCAGAGCGCCCACATTATCGAATGGATCTTTCGGCATCCAGGTGAATTCCGACTCTTGGCTGCGGTATATCTCAAGCGCGTTTTGAACCGTGACGCACTTTATCTCGCTTGCCGACAGGCGCACCTCGCGGCTCTTTATCTCCTTCACGTTGGTCACCTTGCCGTCGACGACCGAGTATGTCACCCCGTTGGCGTCGTTGCCCGCCTTGGCTACGGCCAGGTTGCCTATGCCGTCCTGCGTGTCTATCGCCAGGAAACCAATCATAGGCTGCGGAATCTCGCCATACGCGTCTATGAAGTGCCTCTTTATCTTTACGAGTGTCTTCGCTCCAGTGCCGCCAATGCCCACGTAGAGCGTCCTGTTTATGCTTATCGCCATAGGGTTTATGTTTTTTCCTTTCTCTTTATGACAGTTGTATCTTGTTCTTCGTCGTGTTGTCCGTCGCCGTCAGTGGTGCGTCACTGTACTGCGTCTTGCTCGCCGAGAGCGTGAACCCTCCCCCGGCCACCCTTATTTCCTTGCGGCCGCGCCGTCCGGGCTTCATCCGCAGGGTGCTGGTGAACGCCGGAGACGTCACGCAGAGTGTCCTCCCCGTGAAGAAAGCGGAGGCCAGGCTCTGCTTGGCAGCCCTGCTCGTCAAGACGACCTCGGCGAAGCCGCCCATCCTGACAGTCTTGGGCCCATATATGATGCGCCCCGCCTGGTCGGTCACGACCACGCTCTTGCGGGCCGTCGGGCCGAACGTCCGCCTGTGGAGCGCCAGGCGAGCAAGGAAGATGACGGCGGCCATGGCGCACAGGGTTATTAGCTGCCCCTTGGCAAGGGGGTTCATGTCCTTGTCGAAGTATATTGTCCATTGCATCAGCTTCGCGCCCTCGCTCGCCTCCATGCCGTTGACGCAGGCCATGCCGTGCGGCCGCATGACGAGGTAGCCCTGGTGCTTGCCCCCCTCGGCCTTGGGCAGGAAGCGGAAGCCCACCCCGACCTCGCGCGTCCTCCCCCCGTCCGCCGCCGATATGCTTATCACGTTGCCGCTGGCGCGACGGCCGTCAATGGTCACCTCGAGCACGTCTTCCGGGACGGGCGCGCCATCATTGTCTGTCACCACGAGGTCCACCGCCGCTCCGTCATTCACCGCGTCGTCGTTGAAGGTCAAGGCCATCCTCTTCACGAGGCTTGTGGTGTCGGCGTCCGACCACAGGAAGCCGTCGTGCCAGCTCGTCGTGCCGAGCGTCACTCGCTCCATGCCGTCGTCTTCCGAACACGAGGCCGCTGTCGAGGCCGTGATGGCCGCGACGGCCATCACGCGCAGAATCTTGGTGCTCATCTTGCTCTGTGTGGGTGTTTTTTCGTGGGGTGTCAGTCTTTGAACGAGATGTTCACGGTGGGGTAGTGCTTGTTTATGCAGCGGATCTCAATTGCCTTGCTCAGCAGGAACGTGAAGCGCGGCAGCCCCTGAGCCTCGGCCTCTATCGTCCACAGGTGATCTTCGGGAGGGTCCGCTGTGAGCTTCCGGGCGTACAGGCGGATGGCTTTGCCGCCGTCTTCCGTGGTCACCGTCTCCTGGCGTGCTATGGCATACAGCTCGTCGTCCGACTTGAGCGTTATCTTCGCCCCGCCCGGGTCGCCGTCTATGGCTATGTCCACGTGATCCCCGTCTCTCACGGCGTAGACCGTCGAGTGCCTCAGCTTCACGTGGTTGATGTTCACGTCGGCCGTCTCCACCGTCCACAGCTGGGCGTCTTGCCTCTCCACCTCGCGCTCTATGTCCTTGGCGGCGGCGGCCCCGGTCAGCATCACGTAGAATCCGTAGCTCGTGGGGCTGGTGCTGCGCTCCCACCTGCCTATGGCGTCGAATAGTCTGCCGCGGGTCTGCGAGAAGTTGGCCCCGTCGGTCATCAGGTAGAAGTATGTGTCGCCTTTGCGCTTGCCATAGTTGCTATAGAAGTCGTCGAAGGGGACGTATATCTCGGTGTGGCAGTCGTCCTCGAGCTTCAGGCCGTCCACGAATTTGCAGATGGCCTCTTTGCCCTCGGCTGTCGCCCTTTCCTTTTTGCGTGTCAGCTTGTGCCCGCTGTCGGTCCACGCCACCACCTCGAGCGTGGCCGTCTCGTCGTTCACGTTGCGAATGGCGCGTTTCAGGTTGCCCGTCACTTCGCCCCATATCGGCTTCATGGATCCCGTCACGTCCAGGTAATACGCCCTTGCCTCCACGCCTTGAGCGCAGGCCGCCCCAGGGAAGGAGGCCGCTGCCAGCGTCGCCGCGGCGCATGCGCCGAAGATTGCCGCCTGTCCGCGTCTTTTTGCGAGTGCGGCAAGGGCTCGCAGTGTGTGTTTCCGAGGCATGGAGATTCTGGTTTTGTGTTCTTCACAAATTTCAATAAAAAAAAACACTATCCAAATTTTATTGACCTGCGTGGCTTCGGCCCTGCGCTAAAGCGGCGAGGCGCGGGCTTGCCAGTCAACAAGCCCGCGCCTCGCGCCGGTCTGTGTGCCGCCTCCCGTGGCGGGGGGTCACGCGTATCCCTCTCCGCCCAGTATGGCCGCCATTATGTTCTCGCATGCCGTGCGCCCGCCCGGCGGTGTCAGCATGCTGGCGTAGAAATTGTCCCTCTCCGCCCTCAGCGGGTCCTGGCCGCCCACCACCACCTCGTCAATGAACCGCTCTATCTCCCGGGCCGAGCCGGCCTTGTAGTGCAGGTCGTAGGCGCGGCGGGCGAAGTCGGACAGGTTTCCGATCCGCTGACCCTCCTTCACCATGTAGAGGGCGGGCCGCCTCGTGTAGAGGTATTCTATGATGAACGAGCTGCAGTCGTGTATCATGGCGTCCGAGTGCATGAAGAGCGACGTGTATTTGCCGTCCTCGGCCTGGCAGTTCGCCGCCTCGGCCCATCGGGTGTAATACCTGTCGGTGCGCTCACGCCCCCATACGCGGTTCAGCTTGGCGCGCAGCAGTGGGTGGGGCTTGAATGCGAACTGCACGGTGTCGGCGTGACGCTCCGCGATTTCCAGCATCTCCTCGCCCACGCTCAGGAATGTCGACAGGTTCAGCCCGCCGTCGTCCTCTATGCTGTGGTGGGGGGCGTATATCACACGCTTTTTCCGCGCGGCCTGCGTCCGCCACGGGTCGGGCCCGCCTTGCGCCCCGCTCATCAGCTCGTCTTGCATCGGCAGTCCCGTCACCACCGAGTTGCGCGCCCTGTTGTCCATCATGCGCGCTGCGCCGTCGACGCACTCCTGGTTCTCGAAGAAGACCATCCACGCCTCGTTGAGAAACGGCAGGTTGAGCCCCCACGTGGTCTCGGTCGTGTGGAACGCGTAGTCTATGAAGCACGTCAGCGTGCGCGCGTTGCGCCAGTAGGCGTACCCCCCCCTCTCGGTGAATATGGCGTAAGGCTTCTGGTAGAACGCCACGTCGGCCTCCAGATGGTCGCGCGGCCCCATCTCGCGAAATTCGTAGCCCTTGGCGGCGAGGTGCCTGCGCAGGGCCTGGGTGTCCGCCTCGTCGAGGGTGGGGGGGATGGATATCGTCGGGCGGAAGCGGCTGTGGTCCTTCATTGCGGCGTAGAGGCTCTCCGTCTTCCATGCCGAGAGGCTGTTTATCAGGAACTCTACGCTCACCACCTCTTTGCCGCGCATCGCCTTGACCAGGGCGGCCTCGTCGTGCGCGCGCTCATACCTGGCGTGGGCCACGGCCTTGGCGACGGCGCGCGTCAGCTTGTTGTCGAGTATCTTTCGCAGCGCACTCATCGGCTCTTGCGCAGTATCTCTATCGTGCGGCGTATGGCGTCGCGCATCTCGTATCGGGGCTCGAAGCCCGTCCTCTCCAGCTTACTCCCGTCCATCAGGGCCACCGTGGCCTTGCTATATCCCGCGGCCTCGGCCTCCGAAGGCAGGTCGAACACCACCTTCCTGCCGCACTGCTCGGCGCACATGGCGGCGAAGTCCTTGAGCCTCACGTCGGTCTTGCGGCTGCTCACGTTGTACGCCTCGCCGTCCTCGCCGTTCAGCAATATGTGGAGCATGGCGGCAGCGGCGTCCGCCACGTATGTGTATGAGAATCTCTGCTCGCCGTTGCTCTTCAGCACTATGTCCTCGCCTGCCAGGGCCTTGAGGATGAACTGCGACGACGCCTTGGTGTCCGACGACAGCATCGTCGGGCCGAATACACGGCTCAGGCGCGCTATGCGCACGCTGACGCCGTACTCTTTGGCGTACGACTGGCACATGGCCTCACTCGCTCGTTTCGACTCGTTGTAGCACGACCGTGCCGTGCCCAGGTTCAGGGAGCCGGTGTAGTCCTCGGTGAAGACGTCCGCGCCCCGGGCGTTGCCGTATATCTCGACGCTCGAGGGGTAGAGCACCCTCGCCCCCGTGGCCCTCGCAAGCTCGAGCGCGCCCCTCGCGCCCATTATGTTGGTCATCATGGTCTCGACGGGGTGTTCCGAGTAGGCCAGTGGGTGGGTGTTGCTCGCCAGGGGTATCACGTAGTCGGGGCGCAGGGCCTCCGGCAGGGGCGATGTGACGTCTTGCTCAACTATTCCGAATGCCTCCTCGCCTGCGTGGTCGTCCAGCCTCCCGCTCAGCCGGCTCTTGTCGCGCACCACGGCCGTCACGCGGCACCCAGCGCTCAGCAGGGCGTCGGTCAGCATCACGCCCAGCAGGCCGCCGGCGCCCGTTATCACGGCGTGCTTGCCCCGGAGGCCCTCCGATCCCCTCACGCTGGCCACGTAAGCCATGTCGTCCGCGTATTCGGCGCAGCCCTTGGCTATCTTGTGCTTTTCCATTGCCTTATGTTCTGTTTAGGTCTATTTCAGCCACTTGTCCTCTCCCTTGGTGAGGTATCCTTTGAAGAGTTCCAGGTCGTCCTTCGTCGTCAGCTTTATGTTCTTGTCGCTGCCGGCCGCGAAGTGCAGGCGGACGCCCAGCTGGACCATCATCGTGTTCGTGTAGTTGGACCCGCCGATGCCCACGCCCGTCTCGAACGCCTCGCGGTACTTGTCGCGAAGCAGGTCGTAGCGGTAGGCCTGGGGAGTGCTCACGCGGCGCAGGGTCTCGCGCGGGATGTAGCGCGTGGTGGTGCTCTCGTCCGCCTCGTCGACTATGAATATCTGCTCGTTGTAGGGCATCGAGGTCACCGCGTTGCCGTACGCCTTGGCTTTCGCCACCACGTCGGTCAGCACCGTCGGCTCCACCATGGGGCGTATGCCGTCGTGGATTATCACGATGTCGTGTCCCGCGCACATCTCGGCGAGGCTCTCGACGCCGTTCCGTATGCTCTCCTGGGCCGAGGACCCGCCAGCCACAATGTAGCGCAGCTTTGTTATGTTGAACTGGTTGGCGTAGGCCCTCACCATCTTCTCCCACCCGTCTATGCACACCACGACGATAGCGTCAACCTCCTTCTGCCTCTCGAATCCCTCGAGGGTGTAGATGAGGACGGGTTTGTCGAAGACGTTGAGGAACTGCTTGGGGATGTCTTGCCCCATCCTGTTGCCGGAACCCCCGGCTATTATCAAGGCTACGTTCATTCTCTTTGGTCTGATGTTCTGTTTATATGTTCTGCGCATTGTGTGGTGGGCTATCTGCCCAACCTCGTCAATCTCTTTATGTAAGGTTCTATTACACCTTGATATATATCGTCTTTCCTATATCTCAAAACCATGGAGTACAAGGCTGCCGACACTGTCCCGCCAATGGACAGGCACGCCACGGGCGGGGCCGCAGTGGCCTCGCTCAGCGCGAATGCCGGTGCGCAGCACAGGGCGGATATCCACAAGTATGGCATGAAGTCACGGCTCTGCTCGCGGTATCCGAGCCCGTATATCCTGCCCGTGCTCCACGTGTTTATCTGCACCGCGACCTGCCCATAGGCCACCCGCGACAGGCATATGGCCATCACGCCGAACGGCGCCGCCGCCGCGAGCATGGCCAAGGATATAAGCTTCTTTACCACTTCAAGCTTGAGAAACAGGCCTGTGCGGCCGTTTATCTGCAGCAGGTTCATGTTTATCTGGTTGATGTGGTCGAACATCACGGCGAACGCGTACACTTGCAGGTACACCACCGAGCCGGCCCACTTCTCCGTCAGCAGCAGCTCCACCAGGGGTCTCGCCAGCGCCGCCATCAGCATGGTGAGGAACATTATCCCGAGCGACGAGGCCTTGACATATTTGCGATACGCCCCTACAAGGGCGGCCCTGTCGTCCTGCAGGCGCGCCAGGATGGGGAACGTCACCCTTTGCAACACGCCCGTCACCTGGTAGCTCGGCAGGGTGGCGAACTGCTGCCCGCGGGTGTAATTGCCGAGGTCCGCCGCGGTGTACATCTTGCCTATGGCCATCGTGGCCAGCTGGCCGTGTATAGTGTTTATCATCGAGGCGGCGAGGAGCTTGCTGCCATAGCCGAACAGGTTTTTGAACGACCTTGACGAGAACTTTAGTTGAGGCCTCCATCTTGCTGCGACCCAAAGTATTATTGTATTGACAAGAGCCTTGGTCACCGACTGCCACACAAGCGCCCACACGCCGAAGCCCGAGTAAGCCAGGCCCACGCCCGCCACGCCCGAGAGAAGGGCTGCCGCCGACGACGCCTTTGCCTGGCTCTTGAAGTCCACCGCCACAGTCAGCCTGGCGGTCTGCACAACCCCGAGCGAGTTTATCAGCAGCGTCAGGGCCAACACGCGGGTCAGCCCCTCAAGCGCCGGAGTCCCGAAGAACGAGGCTATAGCGCCCGCCGAGGCGTAAAGGGCGGCGTAGCAGGCCAGCCCTACGGCCACGTTGAAATAGAAGGCGGTGGAGTAGTCCGTCTCGTCCCTGTCCTTCTTGCGGATCAGGGCCTTCGAGAAGCCGCTGTCGACGATATTCTCCGACACGGCGATGAATATGGCCAGCATCCCCACCATGCCGTAGTCCGACGGCGACAGCTGGCGGGCCAGGACGAACCCGAGCACCAGCTGTATGCCCTGCGTGGCGATGCGCTCCGCGAGGCTCCATTTCACCCCGCGGGCCGTGTCCTCCCTCACGTCGCCCACCTAACGCCAGTAGAATTTATGAGCCGAGTGGCACGGCAGCCGCTTTTCCACGGGGGGCAGCTGCATATAGTCGCCGTAATACGTCCTGAGGATGGTCTCGTAGCCCTTGGCCACCATCAGCTTGTGGCCCTCGAAGTCCATGTCCATGTACTCCGAGTACACGCTTGACGGTATGTGCTCTTTGTCCGTGTTGACGATGCAGCTTATCACGCCCATGTGGTGGCTGCCGCCCGGGCACAGGCCCTTTATGTACTCGTCGGCCTCGGCCACCATCTCCAGCAGGCTCTCGCGCGGGGCGGTCAGCTTCGCCCACGCCAGCTTGACCCAGCAGCCGGGGTGGCGTGGGTCGCACTCCGACAGATTGCCCATGGCGTACCGTTTCTTGTGCGTCCGCCAGTACATCTGCTTTATCTTGGCGTTTTTCAGGTCATACTCGGCCATGTCGTCCGGGACGTTGTCGAGGGGGAACACGTCGACCCACACGCCAACGTCATCGGTCGAGGCCATCGGGCGCCACGGCTCCACGATGGTCCGCGTCTTGTCAAACACGTGGCCGTAGAACAGGTAGCTGTTGCCAAGGCATGGCGCCGAGCACGTGTAACGGCCGTTGTCGAACGTCTTGAAGAAACGCTCGAAATCCGCGCGAGGCATACTTATGTCTATGTCGTCATCCCACGGGATGAAGCCCTTGTGGCGCACCGCGCCCAGCAGCGTGCCTCCGTTGAGGGTGTAGCGGATGCCGTTCCGCCTGCAGAAGTCGTCTATGTCCAGCAATATGCGCAGGCTCTCCTCCTGCAGCTCTTTCAGCGTCAGCTCTCTCCTGCGCCCCCCGTCTGCCGTCCGGGCCGCAGCGCGCCCTTCCTTTGTCTCTGCCATTTGTATTTGCTTTTGATGCGAGCCCGGGCGTCGCCCTCGGCTCCGTGCGCTCGCCCGGCGTGAGCCGCCTCACGCCACGCTCACCAGCTCTATGTCGAAAATCAGTGTCGACCCGCCCGGGATGCCCGGCTGCGAGTAGCTGCCATAGCCCGCCTCGGCGGCCACGTAGAGCTCCCACCTGTCGCCGGGCCGCATCTTCACCAGCGCGGCCTGCCAGCCGTCTATCAGGTCGCGGACCCTGAAGGCCGGGGCCACTGCGTCAGGGTCGGCGCGGCTCGTGTCGAACGTCTTGCCGTCTATCGTCCGGCCCGTGTAGTGGGCTGTCACAATGCTGCCCGGCGTCGGGCATGCCCGGCTCGCGTCGCCCTCGGCCAACACCTTGGCGTAGACGCCGGGCGCCACTTTCACCACGCCCTCCTCTTTCGATTTTGCGGCCAGCCACGCGTGGTTGGCCTTTATGTACTCTTTTCTTGTCATATCGATTCTCAATCGCGCCGCCCTCTCTCACTCTTCGCGCAGGGCGCTCCTCACCGTCACCACCGCCACCAGCAGCGTCAGCGTCAGCGCCAGGGCGATGCGGCGTATCATGCCGCCGGCGAGGCTCGTCATCTTGTCCTCCGCCACGGCGCTCACCAGCGCCCAGCCGGGGGTGCCGCCAATGGGCTGGCAGGTGGCGAAATACCGCTTGCCGCTCTCCAGGGTCACGTAGCACGACGATTTCTCCCGCGCCCTCACCGCGCCCGCAATCTGGGCCACGCCCTCGCTCTTGCCGGCATGGTCGCTCAGCCTGTATTCCAGCAGCAGGCCCTTGTCCGCGGCGCCAATGACGTACGTCCGCTCGTCGACGACCCACATTATCCTCTCGTCGCCGTCGTTGCCGTCCGTCACCATGCCCGACAGGATGTCGAGGCTGATGTTCGACGCCAGGCAGCCCTTAGGCCCCTCGCCCTCGGCGTGAATCGGCACGGCGAGGGTGTACTTCTTCTTGCCCGTCATGCGGCTGTAGTCCGGGCTCGTCATCGCGAACGGAGTCCCGCCGGCCATCACGTCGCGGAAGTACTTGCGGTCGCTCAGGTTGCGCCCCTCCACGCGCCCCAGGCCGGCGAAGTAATAGTCGCCGCTCGGCTCTATCAGCATCAGGTTGGTCAGCTTCTCGGCCGAGCTGCTGGCCACGTCGCTCAGGTAGCCGCTCATGGAGTCCCACTTCATGCTTACCACGTCCGGGTGGCGCGCCGCCCACGTCAGCTCGTCGCGGATGCTCTTCAGGCTGGCCGTAATCTGCCTGGCCGACATCTCGCACAGCTCGCTCTGGTGGGCCTCGGTCACGGCCCGCAGCTCGGCGTTAACCGCCCCGTAGTTCATCAGACCCGCCGTCAGCATGGCGACAGCGGTGGTGGGCAGCAGGATGGAGAGTATCTTGGCGCTTGTCTTCATATGCGTGGCGTCTTTTTGTGGTGGGGAGGGAGGCGTAGCGCCCCGTCACGCAAATATAGCGTCTTTTCCGCCCGAATGGAATGCCGCGGCAGCCGTTTGCCGCGTCTTCTTCGGCGGCGCGCCCGTTTTTCCCCCGCGGCGGCGTCGGGGCGGGGTGATCCGCCGCGGGGTGACCTGCGGGCGCGATGCAGCCGCCTGTGAAAGATTTTGATAGTGTTTTTTTTTGTATACTTTCGTGAAATATAATTTAACGCCACAGGGTGTCGCCAGGTGGCTACGTGTGAGAGGAAAATAAAGGAAGAAGATAATTAGTGCCATGGAGGCAAACAGCGGTATAAAATGCACATTCTCTGGTCATGAAACTTTTACCTGTAAGTCAATATGGCTGAAGAAAGGCTATGACTTTGTAAAGGATGGTCACTCTTTTAGCGATGAGGAGGCTGTGGTTGTTTTGGGAGTGGGCAAGAATATGGTGAGTTCCATAAGGTATTGGCTCCGCGCTTTTGGGCTCATAAATCAAAGCGGCGAGTTATTGCCTCTGGCCGACTTCATTTTTGACACCGAAACAGGGCGTGACCCGTTTGTGGAAGATGTGCAGACCCTGTGGCTGTTGCATTGGAACTTGATATACAGCAACTACGCCAGTCTCTACAGATATGTTTTCCTAAACTTTCACAAAGAGCGCAAGATGTTCAATAAAGAGAACATCTTCAAATTTTTGAGACGCAAGAATGACGAAAAGCCATTCGGCGGGGGCGTTTGGAACGATAATACTATAAGCAAGGACATAGCGATGCTTCTCCGTATGTACGTTTCTCCAAACGGCAGCCAGAACGATGACTATTGCGCTACGTTGATCGATCTGAATTTGATTAGGAGGGTTGGCAAGGACTCTTATGAGTTCAATTATCCCGCAAAAGCAAAAATCAGCCCGTTGACATTTCTCTATGCTGTCAACAAAATTTCAAACGGCAGCCAAGTAGTCGAATTTGACAAGCTTTTGGAGCTTGCTCTTATATTTTGTTTGTCGCAGGGCGAGCTGTATGACATATTCAGCCGGCTTACGGAAATCAATCCAAACATTTCATTTGTCAACTCCGCAGGGGAGCAGTTGTTCGCCGTCAAACAGGATTTCAACGGGTTTGACATTCTCGACATGTATTATAAATCGTGATGACGATGAAGTTCTCAACATCTGTAAACATTGAGCGAGACTGCGGCAAGGGGTTTGATTACGTTGTTACAGCCAATGCGAAACAGGCAATTGGCAAAATTGTTAATCAGTTCTCTGTTGGAATCCATTCTTTCTGTTTGATTGGCTCCTACGGAACGGGCAAGTCGAGTTTCCTGCTGGCTTTAGAGCAATGTATGCTATGCTCTCGGCCTTTACCGAGCCAACTTATGACCAACAAAGGGCAGTTCAATGGATTTACCAAGTTCCGATTCATTAACATAGTTGGCGATTATACTCCGCTGGGAGGATTGCTTGATGCGCACTTACGGCATGAAAAGTTTCAAGGAGGCAATTTTTTCGAGACGCTTGACGGCCTTTACGCCGAATGCCAAAAAGACGACACATTCCTTGTTTTCGTAGTTGACGAATTCGGCAAGGTGCTTGAATACGCCGCCAAAAATAATCCGGAAAAGGAAATGTACTTTTTGCAGAAATTCTGCGAATATGTCAATGACACAGATAAGAATATCCTTTTCCTTGCTACTCTCCACCAAGCTTTTAGCGCATACGCTAAAGATTTAAGGCTTGAGCAAAAGCAGGAGTGGGCGAAAGTAAAAGGCCGCATCGCCGACATCGTTTTTAAGGAGCCTGTCGAGCAGTTGCTAAATCTCGCTGCGACTAAAATCTCGCGGGAGAGGGGGGGGGCGCGGAGTGTGGCCTGTAGACAGCTTTATGAGTTGGCACTCACGTCCAGGTTCATCAATGATAGCCTCAAGTCTGATGTCGCGCTGGCTCTGTACCCTATGGATATTTTTGCCGCATACGCTCTAACGGAGGCCAATCAGCGTTACGGGCAGAATGAGAGAAGTCTGTTTACTTTCTTAGAATCGAGGGGCGAAGGCTCTATCTCTGACTTTTCACCATCTGGCAATACCCTTTTCAGCCTCGTCAATGTTTATGACTATGTACGTTACAATTTTTATTCATCATTGACCGAGGTAAATGCCGATTCTTCCAAGTGGTCGGCAATTCTTACTGCAATTGAGCGTATAGAGGGGCTTCCCCTTGCGGAGGAGGAGGTAAAAACGGCTGTCTCAATTGTCAAGGTTATCGGGATGCTCAACATTTTTGCTTCTTCGGCGACAAAAATTGATTCCGATTTCCTTGCGTCATATGCCCGGCTTTCGTTGGGAATTAAGGACGTTCTGCCTTTGCTGGGCAAGTTGCAAAGGGCGCAGATTGTCCGTTTTGCGAAATATAAATCGAAATATATACTGTTTGAGGGTACTGATGTCGACATTGAGTTTGGGCTTTATATTGCTTCGCTCGAGTGTAAACGTTCCGATGACTATGTCGACAAACTGAGGCGGTTTTTCCCTCACCACATTCGCCTCGCGAATGCCCATTTATACCGGACCGGAACGCCCCGATATTTCGAGTACCAGATATCGGGCGAACCCGTCAACAAGTCGCCTCATGGTGAGACTGACGGCATTGTCAACCTTATCTTTACAAGGGAGGACGAGTTGCCAGCAATCAAAGCCAGATGCCTTTCAGTCAAAGGTATGGCTGTCGTTTATTGCATTTTTCGAAATGCGCCGGAGGTGACTGACCATGTTTACAACATAGAGAAATTGCATTGGGTAAGGGATTATTTCGTCAAGGATGAAAACGACAAGGTGGCGAATAATGAGATAGAAAGCCTTGTTGAATACGAAGAGTCACTGCTGAGCAAGTCAATATTCGACAGTCTCTATTCTGACAAGGTCATGTGGGTTTTCAACGGTGAACCCGTTGACGGAATACATTCCCACAAGGACTTGATGAAGTTCATTTCCTTAGTTTCCGACCGGGTTTACTATTCAACGCCTGTTTTCAGAAATGAGTTGATAAACAGACAACGCCCGAGCGGGACAATGTCGGTTGCACGGCAGAATTACCTGAACGCTTTGCTGGAAAACTCCGATAAGCCTGACATCGGATTTGACAAGGGCAAATTTCCGCCGGAAAAGTCAATATATCTCACAATGTTGAGAAGCACAGGGATTCACGTCCCTGCGGGCGACTCGTTCACTTTTTGCGAACCATCAGAGCCGTCTTTCAAGGAGCTGTGGAAATGTTGCATGGAGTTTATCAAGTCAGCCCGGCAGAAGCGGAGAAAAATCAGTGAGCTTGTCACTTTGCTTTCACAAGCTCCGTTCGGAATGAAGAAAGGTTTTATCGATTGGTGGGTTCCGTCTTTTCTCATAATTAAGAAAAATGATTTTGCGCTCTATAGTGGAGATGCTTATGTGCCGTTCATAAATAAAGATGTTCTTGGTCTGCTCTATCGCAACCCTAATGACATATCTGTGAAGTCTTTCAGTGTAGAGGGCGTGAAGCAGGTGTTTTTTCAAAAATATAGGGAGGCTGTGAATCTGGGGAAGTCTGAATTGAACTCTAATTCATTCGTAGAGACAATTCGTCCTATCTTAACATTCTACAGGCACTTGAACCCTTATGCCCAAAACACAAGAGATATTCCTACCGAGGCCAGGAAATTTCGTGACGTCATTTCGCGAGCAACGGATCCCGAGGTGACATTCTTCGATCAGCTGCCCGAAGCCTTGGGTTTCCGACAGGATGTCATGGTGCGCAACCCGGAGTCGGTTGATAGTTTTGTCTCTGTTTTGCAAAATGCGATCAGGAGTCTGAGGGGCTGTTACGATGATTTTGTTCGCTCGATTGAACGCCATATCCTCAATGCGCTCAAGGTCAATGAGAATGAGTTTCCCGCATACAAGCCCATTGTCGATGGTCGGTATAAGTCTGTCAAGGCGGAATTGATGCCCAACGATGTAAGGACTTTCCACTTGCGACTGACCGGAAGCTATGACAATTATAAAGAGTGGGTCGAGTCGATATCCTATGCGGTTCTCAACAAGCCCCTTGAGAAAATCAAGGATGCGGAGAAGACGTTCTTGCTCACTTCGTTGACAGACAAACTTTTCCAGCTCGATGATTATGTAGAGATGCACAAAACTGACAACGAGTCTATTGTCCGTCTGCATATTACTCAAAATAGAGGAGCGGCAATAGCGAAACAAGTGGTTATCCCGAGCCATAACATCAAAGAGGTTGACCGGTTGGAGAAACGGATTGAAGATGTGCTCTCATCCGACAACGCCATCAATATGGCAGCTCTTATCAATATGATAAAAAGAAAGTGTAATGGATAAGGTAAGGCATGTGCTGGGAATCTCCGGAGGCAAGGACAGTGCGGCGTTGGCAATATATTTGAAAGACAAATATCCGGCGCTCGGCATAGACTTCTACACTTGTGACACGAAATGCGAATTGGCGGAAACAGAGCAACTCGTTGAGAGATTGCGTTCTTATTTGGGTAGGATTACGACGCTCCAAGCTGCCAAGGGAAGTCCGGAACCTACGCCTTTCGACCATTTCCTGAAGATTAATGGCGGTTTTCTGCCTTCTGTTCAGCAGAGGTGGTGCACACAGAAAATGAAACTTGCGGAGTTCGAAAAGTATGTAGGCGACGATCCCGTGGTCTCCTATGTCGGCATACGTGGCGATGAGGACCGAGATGGCTATGTCTCCTCAAAACCTAATATTCAGTCAGTTTTCCCGTTCCGCAGGAACATATGGAGCATCGATGTCATAAACAAGGTCTTGAGCAACGATAACATTAGCAAGTTCAGCGAATGCTATCGCTCCGTTGCCGATACCCGGACTTTTGATGAGGCCAACAAGGTCCTCACCGCCAAGCTTACAAAGGATTTCTTCTACTCTAAGAAGCTCAATGCGTTGCTCGATATTGACATAAGGGCCTTTAATCACGCCACTTTCTGCTTCCTTAAGGAATATACCGATTACCCCGTCGGCAGGTTGGATAATTTCCCTCTGCTTGACAATGAGGATGTCCTCTGTAAAGAGGACATTTTCAGGATATTGGAGGATAGCGGGGTCGGCGTCCCCGCCTATTACAAACTCATAGATTTTGAGGTGGACGGCAAGACGGGGAAATATTGCCGTAGCCGCTCAGGATGCTATTTCTGCTTTTTTCAGCAGAAGATTGAGTGGGTTTGGCTCTACGAGCAGCATCCCGACCTGTTTAAGAAAGCGATGGAATATGAAAAAGGCGGCTACTCTTGGATTCAAGACGAACCTCTTGAAAAACTGATCAGGCCTGAGCGTATACGCCAAATTAAGCTTGACCACATCAAGAAGACCGCGGTTCTCGAGTCAAAGAACAGAAGCAAGTTACTCATCGACCTGTTCGATGACGACGATGTCAACTGCGCCAATTGCTTTATTTAGATGCTGAAGGGGGTAGAGTTTCCATCTCATCGACGTTTTAAGTCGCGGACGGAGTGGGAGCCAATAGGTTTCTTCTCCGACTGCCTCTGTAATGCGACCCAGTTCAACCTGATGCTCGGTTTCTTTTCCTCATCCGCCATAAACGTACTCGCCGACGGCTTCGCTTTCTTCATCTCCAATGGGGGCCGTATGAATCTGGTTATAAACGACATCCTAACTCAGCAAGACAAAAATGCCATAGCCGTCGGTGAGTATGCCAAGCCCATCCCTTTTTTTGACATACACGACGTCGAAAGGTTGAAAGCGACGCTGTCCGTGCGGGACTCGCATTTTTTCGATTGCATAGCGTGGCTCATACGCAATAATCGTATTGACATAAAGATTGTCGCGCCAAAGGGCGGGGTGGGGATTTCTCACACCAAGATGGGTGTTTTCTGTGATGGTGCGAACAAAGTGGGTTTTGACGGATCTTGTAATTTCTCGCGGTCGGCATTGGTGGACAATATCGAGAGTCTCACGGTGTGCTGCGATTGGGACGGTAACACTGCATCCGCAACCATAGACAGGCTGAGCGATGAGTTCGATCTTGTCTTCTCAGGCAATGATGATAGTGTTGTTTTTGTGCCCACCGATAAGGTTAAGACCAGTGTCACCGAGTTGTTTAAGGACAAGACTATAGACGAATTGCTTGAAGACGAATACAAATTGATTAAGCACGACTGTGCAAAATCTGCGCTGCCAGACTCGGTGATAAAGGCTCTGGCAAAAGCCAAGATGAAGATAGAGACCGCGATAGAGATGGGCAAATCAAAGTACGAAGTACAGAACGTCGAGTCGATAGGCCTTGTTAAGCCTTGTTTCCCCTATGCGTCCGGCCCTCGCGAATACCAAAAGCAGGCATTCCTGAATTGGAAGAACAATAAGCAGAAAGGCTTGTTCGCGATGGCGACTGGCACGGGTAAAACCATTACTTCACTAAATTGCCTTCTCGAGATATACAAGAGGTTAGGTTATTACAAAGCTATCATTCTTGTACCGACAATAGCGCTTCTTGACCAATGGGAAGCCGAATGCCGTAAGTTTAATTTCCGGACGGTTATAAAAGTTTGCTCCAAGGCCAGTGATTGGAAATCGCAGGTAGCGCATATACGTCTGCTCGAAATGACGAACCCCGACAACGATTTATCATACGTTGTTATATCAACATATGCGTCATACGTAAGGTCTAATGTCTTTAACGAGCTGAACCATTTTACAAAAAACAAGCTCCTGTTGATAGCCGATGAGTGTCATAATATGGGTGGCGGGTTGATGGCTCAGCGCATGCAAGACATTAAATATGTGCGCCGCATAGGTCTCTCGGCAACGCCCGATAGGCAGTCTGATGATGTCGGCAACCGCAAGCTTATGGATTTCTTCGGATGTGACGGCGGTTACACTTTCGAGTACTCTATGGCCGATGCCATACAGAACGGTGCTTTGTGCCGTTACTACTATTATCCGCACGTAGTTCGACTGACAGAGAGTGAGATGTCCGACTACGTCGAGCTTTCAAAGGCGATAGTCAAACTCCTTGGGATCAAAGATGACACAGGTCAGGACCGCCTTAAAATGCTAATGCTGAAACGTAAACGCATAATACATAAGGCGGCCAACAAGCTGCCCATTTTTCAGCAAATAATCGAGCAAAGAATCAAGGAGAAAGGGAATCTGAAATACGCTTTGGTCTACGTGCCCGAGGGAGACAGGCCTGACAATTACGAGGCTGAAATATCAGATTTGGATGATTCGGGTTGCTCTGATCACGATACAGAGCATCTCATTGACGATTTCACTCGGATTGTGCGCGATATTGATTCTCATATTACAGTCCGTAAGTTCACGTCTGTTTCTTCCGACAGAGACGCAATGCTGAAGGATTTCGCCTCCGGCGCAATCGATGTACTTGTATCAATGAAGTGTTTAGACGAGGGTGTTGACGTCCCGCGAAGTGAGTTGGCCATATTTTGCGCAAGTACGGGAAACCCGCGGCAGTTCATACAGCGTCGCGGCCGTGTGCTAAGAACTCATAAAGATAAGCGCTTCGCCGTCATTCACGACCTCGTCGTTGTGCCCGACAATGTTTTCAATCATGATTGCTATGCTTATGAGAAAAATTTGGTTCAAGCCGAGTTGAGCCGAGTGCGTGATTTTGCGTTGCTCTCAGAGAACATTACCGATACGGTCAATGAATTGTCCGATGTGTTGCGGCGTTACAATTTGTCCATATTTGAATAGTGCTATATGAGTGTGTATCAAACCAAAGATGATAGAATGTTGCAAGCCGTCATATCAGACGAGCGACTTGTCAACTACTATGGCTACAATCCTAATGACTTCACGTCTATGTCTGACGCCTTAAATTCCGATGTGGTTATAGTTCAGGCTATTGCCAAAATCATCGATAAATCTGGTCAAGGGTGCAGCGTCACGGAAATTTATAATGAGGTAAGAGATTTGCTAACGGCGAAGATATGATTTTAAAAGAGCTGAAAATAAAAAACTTCCGAAGCTACTATGGCTATAATACCCTTTTATTTTCCAAGGGGCTGACGCTTGTTATTGGCGACAATGGAGATGGGAAAACAACGTTGTTCGAGGCTTTGGAGTGGTTGTTCAATACAACTGGTGCCCCCCAAAAAGAATCAAACATCTCCGAAATGCGAAAGTCTGAGTTGGAAATTGGGGAAAGTGATGAGGTATCTGTCTCCTTAAGCTTTGAGCATGACGGACATAAAGAAGTTGAAAAGTCTTTTACTTTCGAGAGGGAGTTAGGCGGCAATATTAGCCTTAGGGACTATAAGTTCGTCGGATATTGTATTGATGGCGTTGAACGTTCTCGTACCGAGGGTGCCAAGCTTTTGGACAGATGTTTTGAGCCTGTAATCCGCACATACTGTTTGTTCAAGGGAGAGAATAAGCTCAACGTTTTTGAAACCCCTGACGCCCTTAAGACATTGGTTGAGACATTCTCAGGTATAAAAGACTTTGATAAAAAGGTTGACCTTACAAAAAGTTTTGAGGAGAAAGCTGCCAATGTGGTCAGCAAAGCTCTGCAAAACGACAATAAAGTGTCGAAGCAGACGAAAGAGCTTACCGATAGAAGAACAGCTCTTTTAAACGAGATACAAGAAATTAAAATTGAGTTAAAAGAAAAGAGAAAGTCAATCGACTGGTATTCTTCCAAATTGCAGGAATTGGAAAGTAATCAGGACCTCTCAGAGCGCTATCAGCACTTGAAGGTTCGCATAAAAGGATTAGAAGATAAACGTGCTGGTTTAGCCAAACATGTGAAATGCGACTACAATGCAAAATTATTGGACGAATCATGGATCCTGCGTTCCTTTCCATCTGTCATGAGCGACTTCTCTGCAAAAGTCTCTGCGTTGAGCAAGGCGAAGAGGAGACTTGATAAGCAAGAGACAGAAAGGCGTGCTATGGCCGATGGCAAGCGTGAGGCTTACACGCAAATTCAGAAACTTGTAAATGATACAGTCCCACTGCCTTGGAACTTGCCAGACGAACAAACGATGAAGGAGATGATTGACGATGAGGTTTGTAAGGTTTGCGGACGGCCTGCGCCTAAAGGCTCTGAACCATATGAGTTTATGCGCCATAAACTGCAGGACTATCTTGACCACGTAAAGGCAGAGGCGAATAAGAAATCAAATGATTCTCAAGAGGAAGAGAAACCTCTGTTCGTCAATTCATTCATTGATGAGTTGCATTCTTTACAAATCAAATTTAGTGGAGACGAGGAGATTGCGGTCGCAAACACAGCAAGGAAAATTAGTGAGGAGTTAGAGTTCATAAACGCAAGAAAACTTCAGTATAATGAAGTCGATACGCAGCTGAACGATTTGGAAACAGAGGCAAACAACATGATATTGCAGTCAGGATTAAGTGATGAACTGTTGTCGAAGAATTTTTCGGATTTAATAGGTTTTTTTGACTCTAAGAGTCATGCGGAAAGGCGCATGACGGAGTTGGAGGCAGAACTTAAGTCCAAGGAGGAGGAAGTCGAGCGAGTTAAGGAAGCATTGTCACAACTTGAGCCAGAAAGTACTATGACCCAGGTATTGCAACGTGTTCATCAAGCTTTTGAAAATATTAGCAAGGCCTTCGAAAATGCCAAAACTCAGAACATTAACAAGTTCCTGCAGATGCTCGAGTCCAAATCAAATGAGTATCTTCAAAAATTGAATGAAGGAGACTTCTATGGGGTAATCCATATCTGGAAGTCTATGGGAGACTCTGCGCATATAGAGCTTTGCAGTAAAAATGGAACACGCATTGAGAACCCCAATGGTGCGCTTAAGACGACAATGTACATGTCTGTCCTCTTCGCGATTTCTGAAATTACAACATTGAAAAGGGAGAAGGACTATCCTCTAATCTTTGATGCGCCTACCTCTTCTTTCGGCAGTTTTAATAAGGAGCGTTTCTACAATGTCATCGACTCTATCGACAAGCAGTGCGTTATATTCACAAAGGACTTGCTCAATGTAGATAAAGAGACAGGACTGAAAGAGGTTGACTGCCAGACAATCGATAAACTCTCTTGCCCCGTCCTGCGCATCGAGAAGGTTCTGCCGTTCAACGATAAGGATTTGTCTACTGTTCGAACTGTCATAAAGATAATAAGGTAACCAATATGTCCGATAGTTTATTCGATTTGTGGGCCAGGAGAGACCCGCAGTGGGAGAAAAGGTATGAGGATAACATAGTCAAGAAATTCTGCGACTATGGCCGAGGGGCCACCTCTTTGCGCGAGGATAGGGGTAAGCTCTTTGGCTCTGGATATGAAATATACATTGTTGCATTTTTCATTGGCTTGTATAACAACCAGAGGCGACAGCTTGTCGATGATGCAAAAAAGCGTAAGAGTTTTGGACACCCAATTCAAAATTGGGGGAATATAACTGCTTCAGTTGCGAATGGCAGGAAACCTTACCCCAAACTGCGTAAGTTTATTTTCATAGCTCTCATAGCTCGTGCCGACATTGATTTCATCGCACTTGAAGAAGGCGATATTAAGCCAGCCAAGGCTGTCGATATGTTAGTACAGCTGATGGAGGAATACGCCAATTGGGGCTTCCATTTTATTGAGGATAAGATGGAGGACGACGCAAATTATTTTTTCGTGAAACTGCTTTCCTCGAAGTCTTTTTAGGTTTTGACGCACCAGACGGCAAAAGAACGGATGACGGTGAGCCCGAATCGTTAGACTGAGAGGATGATTAAGCTGCTCATCTCGTTACATATAATCTCGTAGCATTCTAAAAACCACGAAGCCGGGCGGCGAGGACACTCTCGCCGCCCGGCTTCTTCAGTTCCCGTACCCTGACCCGGGATCGAACCGGGACGGATCGCTCCATTGGTGTTTGAGACCAACGCGTCTACCAATTCCGCCATCAGGGCCTTACGTGACGCGAATATAGCAAAAAATCCGCTCACGCCAAACAAATGTGGGTCATCACACGGCCGCCCGGCCTCCCGCCTGCGAACCCGCGTTATTGCTCAGGCGGTAGTCCCCGGGCGTCATCCCCTCATACGTGTAGAAAGCGCGCCGGAAAGTAATCAGGCTGTTAAAACCCGACATCGTCGCCACCACGTCAAGCTTGTGGCTCGTCTCGCGCAGCAGGCCCTTGGCGTGTTCCGTACGCCTGCGGTTCACGTAGTCGTAAAACGTCGTCCCCAGAGTGTTGTTCAGGTAGCGGCTCACGTACGTGCGGTTTGTGCCCAGCCGCTTGCTAAGCTCCGCTATGTTAAGCTCCTTGTCCAGGTATATGTGCTCCTTGTTAAACAGACGGACGAAGTCCGCCTCGAATCCGTACTTGGCACCCTTGATGCCGCTCTTGTTGTTCCTCATGTCAGATGATTCTTGTTCGTCATCGCCGTCCTCGCGGGCCTCGCTCACCACGTCCGCCACCTCCTGCCTGTACACGCAGAAGGCCAGAGCGAAAAGCACGGCGCTTATGCTTATGTTATATATCACGTCTATCAGCGGAGAGTCCGCCACGCTCGCCATCGTCCACGTCACCAGTATCCCCAGGCAGCACCACACTATCCGCTTCAGCCACCGCAGGTCGACACCCTCCGTGTTGCTCAGGTTCTCTCGCAGCAGGCGGTCGAAACGCCTCACGGCGGCCGCCGTGTATATCACCGTCCCCAGGCCGTAGGCCACCGCAAGGCACATCGACACCGTGTAGAGCGTCTCGCTCCGAGTCGCCACGTAGGCGCACAAAACAGCGAAAAACGGGGCGGCGTTCATCGCCAGCAGGCGATAGCCGCTGTGCCGCGGGTGTGTCAGCTCATACATCAAGGCCGCCGCAAACGGCAGGACTGTCGTCTGGTACAGGTTCACGGTCTCCGTCTCGTGGCTGCCTATCATGTCCACCACGAAATACTGGACGAAGAGTATCAGGTTCATCAAGCTCAGGTGGGCGAAGAGGACGACGCCGGCGCGGTGGAGTACCGCCTTGTCGCGTCTCGCCGATAATATCGCGAGGCTCACCAGTGGTATGCAGAAGTTCATTCCAGCCGAGAAGTCTTTAAAAGACTCTACCGTAGCGATGGTTGTCATGCTGTGCTTGCTTTAGCGAGTGTTAAGGCCCGGCCGCCAATATGCGCCGTCGGTCGCCGCCGTGTCTCATGGCGGCGCAGGTGGGGGTGCCCGCCTGTGCGGGGTATTTACGAGAAATGCGGCTCTCGGGTTTCCTGCCCAAGCTGATTGTTGACGCCGAGGACCCATTGCCGCCCCGAGTCCGGCTCGGGGGCGATGCCCCTGTTGGCGGACGCTCTTCGCCGTGCGCCGCGTTGTCGCTCGTCTCCCCGTCTTTCATCGTATGTATCGTCGCGTTAATTACTGTTGCTTGCATCAAATCGTATGCAAAGTGAGCTAAAAGCCGCGACAAATCGGGGGTCTTGGCCTCTCCTTGTTGCTTCAATCGGTACAAAATGACGCTTTTTTACGCATTGATTTTATTAACGACCCCCTTGCGCCTTATATGTTGTTAACAATCAGGACATCCTGACGCTCCTGCACCTGCCTTCCTCCAGCCACCCGGCGTCATTGCCTTGGTTATTCAGTCCGGCATCTGCGACTCCGCCGTGCCATCCTCCGCCTTGGTTTCCGCTTCTTGTCAATTTCGCCTGCGGTCGCTGCCTTGCCGTCGCGCCTTTTGTCAGTGCGGCTTATTCCTGACATGCCGTGTTCCGAATGGCGCGGTTGTCGCCATTTGCCGCCATGTCTTCGCTCCGTCTCATGCCGTCTCTCTCCGGGGTGCGGCGGGGGTGGGGACAAAAAAGTCAAGCCCCGACGTTGCCGACGGGGCTTGACTCCACATATGGTTAGTCCGCTCTCGCTTAGTCTTTCAGCTTAGCCTTGAGGAACTCGCGGTTCAGCCGCGCGATGTTCGCGATCGAGACGCCCTTCGGGCACTCGGCCTCGCAAGCGCCGGTGTTCGTGCAGTTGCCGAAGCCCAGCTCGTCCATCTTTGCCACCATCGCCTTGGCGCGGCGCGCGGCCTCCACGCGGCCCTGGGGCAGCAGCGCGAACTGGCTCACCTTGGCCGAGACGAACAGCATGGCCGAACCGTTCTTGCAGGCGGCTGCGCAAGCTCCGCAGCCTATGCACTGGGCGGCGTCCATAGCCTTGTCCGCATCCTCCTTGGCAATGGGCAGGGCGTTGGCGTCCTGCGCTGCGCCGCAACGAATCGAGGTGTAGCCGCCAGCCTGCATGATCTTGTCATAGGCCGAGCGGTCCACCATCAGGTCGCGGATCACGGGGAAGCCCGCCGAGCGCCACGGCTCTATCGTTATCGTGTCGCCGTCCTTGAATGTGCGCATGTGCAGCTGGCAGGTCGTCGTCTTGGCGTTAACGCCGTGAGGGTGGCCGTTGATGTAGAGCGAGCACATGCCGCATATGCCCTCGCGGCAGTCGTGGTCGAACACGACTGGCTCCTCATGCTTGGCCACGAGCTTCTCGTTCAGCGTGTCAAGCATCTCGAGGAACGACATGTTGACCGAGATGCCCGGCATGTCGTATGTCTCGAAATGGCCCTTCTCCTTAGGTCCTCTCTGACGCCAGACCTTAAGCGTTATATTGATAGTCTTATCCATGAAAATCGAATACTGTTACCGGGTTAGTTCTTGTAGTTGCGGGTCTTGCGCTCAGTCTCCTCATACACGAGGTCCTCCTTCAGCATCTCGGGGTCCTGGTCCTCGCCCATGTAGTGCCAGCAAGCCGCGTAGCTGAACTTGTCATCGTGGCGCAGCGCCTCGCCATCCTCCGTCTGGTGCTCCTCGCGGAAGTGGCCGCCGCAGCTCTCCTCGCGGTTGAGCGCGTCGATGGCGATAAGGTAGCCGATGTCGATGAAGTCCGACAGGCGCAGGGCCTTCTCGAGCTCCGTGTTAAGGTCGTCTGCCTTGCCCGGCACGTAGACGTTCGTCCAGAACTCTTTCTTGATGTCCTTGAGCATGCCGAGGGCCTTCGTCAAGCCCTCCTTCGTGCGGCCCATGCCGACGTACTCCCACATTATGTGGCCCAGTTTCTTGTGGATGGTGTCGACGCTCTCCTCTCCCTGGATGGCCATGATCTTGGCTATCTTCTCGCGGACGCCCTTCTCGGCCTCGTCAAACTCCGGGGCCGTGGTCGGGATGCGGGCCACCTGGATCTGGTCGGCCAGGTAGTTCTGGATCGTGTATGGCAACACGAAGTAGCCGTCGGCCAGGCCCTGCATCAGGGCCGAAGCGCCAAGGCGGTTCGCGCCGTGATCCGAGAAGTTAGCCTCGCCAAGGCAGAACAGGCCGGGGATGGAGGTCTGCAGCTCATAGTCAACCCAGATGCCGCCCATCGTGTAGTGGATGGCGGGGAAGATCATCATCGGGGTCTTATACGGGTCCTGAGCCATGATCTTCTCATACATCTCGAACAGGTTGCCGTAACGCTCCCTCACGCGGTCCTCGCCCAGTCGCTGGATGGCGTACTTGAAGTCGAGGAACACGGCCAGGCCCGTCTCGTTGACGCCATAGCCGGCGTCGCAACGCTCCTTGGCAGCGCGGCTCGCCACGTCGCGAGGCACCAGGTTGCCGAACGCCGGGTAGCGGCGCTCCAGGTAGAAGTCGCGATCCTCGTCGGGGATGTCGTTCGCCGTCTTCTTGCCTGCGCGGATGGCCTCGGCGTCCTCCTTCTTCTTCGGGACCCATATGCGGCCGTCGTTACGGAGCGACTCCGACATCAGCGTCAGCTTCGACTGGATGTCGCCGTGCACGGGTATGCACGTCGGGTGGATCTGGCAGTAGCACGGGTTTGCGAAGTACGCGCCCTTGCGGTATATCTGCATGGCGGCCGAGCCGTTCGACCCCATGGCGTTGGTCGAGAGGAAGTACGTGTTGCCGTAGCCGCCCGTGGCTATGACTACGGCGTGCCCGAAGTAACGCTCTATCTCGCCCGTGATGAGGTTCCTCACGATGATGCCCCTCGCGCGGCCCTCTATGATCACCACGTCAAGCATCTCGCGGCGGGCGAACATCTTGACCGTCCCGTTCTTAATCTCTTTCGAGAGAGAGGAGTACGCGCCGAGCAGAAGCTGCTGGCCGGTCTGGCCGCGGGCGTAGAACGTGCGGCTTACCTGGGCGCCGCCGAAAGAGCGGTTCGCAAGCAGTCCGCCATACTCGCGGGCGAAGGGCACGCCCTGGGCCACGCACTGGTCTATGATGTTGTTAGACACCTCCGCCAGGCGGTACACGTTCGCCTCGCGGGCGCGGTAGTCGCCACCCTTTATCGTGTCGTAGAACAGGCGGTAAACCGAGTCGCCGTCGTTCTGGTAGTTCTTGGCGGCGTTGATACCACCCTGAGCTGCGATAGAGTGAGCGCGGCGGGGGCTGTCCTGGATGCAGAAGTTCAAGACGTTGAAGCCCATCTCGCCAAGCGTCGAGGCCGCCGAGGCCCCTGCGAGGCCGGTGCCTACCACGATGATGTCAAGCTTGCGCTTGTTCGCGGGGTTCACCAGTTTCTGGTGAGCCTTATAGTTTGTCCACTTCTGAGCCAACGGCCCCTGCGGGATCTTGGAGTCTATAGTGTTTGCCATGTTATTCTTCAGCAATAAATTCGAATGGTTGTATTATCATGTGCCTGGCCGGCCATCCGTCTGAGCCGGCCGCGCTTTGACGGTTTGTCCGGACTACATGCACGGCACGCCTGGCGTGGCGATGGCGACAGCCGTGGGGAACAGGGGGAATACGTGGAGCGCATAGCCAAGCACGACAATCGCGAAGCCCGCGCAAACTATCGTGGCGTACCATACGGCGACGGTCTTCCACCTCGAAAGCCAAATCTCGTTGTTCCATCCGAGTGTCTGCAGCATGCTCCAGAACCCGTGGGTCAGGTGCAACCATATGGCCACAATCCAGACAACGTAGGCGAGGGCTACCGGCCACTGGCTGAAGTAGTATGCGATGAAGCGGGCGCCCTCGGTGGGCTTTATTATGCCCATCTCGCCTCCGTCAAACTCGCAGCCGCGCAGCTCGGCGAGCATCATGTGGCTCCAGAACTGGTGCAGGTGCAGGGCTATGCCGAGCAGGACGATGATGCCAAGGACAAGCATGTTCTGGCTCGACCACTCAACGCCTTTCGGCGCGTCGACAACGGCGTAGCGGTCGTTACCGCGGGCGCGGCGGTTCTGCACGGTCAGGATGAACGCGTAGACTATGTGCACCAGGAAACCGATGGCGAGCACGGCCGTGCCGGCCAAGGCGTACCAGTTCGTGCCGAGGAACTCGCACACCGCGTCATATGCGCCGTCCGAGAACGCGGCCACAAGGTTCATGCTCATGTGGAAAAGAAGGAAGAGCACGAGCAATATGCCCGATACGCTCATTATCAACTTCTTCCCAATGGACGATTGGAAAATACAGCTCATAAATGAATGTTTGTAATTATGTGAATTTTATAGGTTTGCTGAGTGCTTGTTTGCCGAAAGGAGGCTTCGCGCGGTTCTGTCCGCGCTTTCCCTTCACAAAAATAAGATAAGGCGTCGAATGCCGACCCCCAATTAAAGAAAAATTTCTTTATTTAAAGTCGGTCAAATTTAGCCCTCCCTCCAGGCTCCTGCTTCACGCCCTCCGTCCTGCGCCCCGCCCCCCCCCTGCTCCCGGACCAATCCCCGCCCCGCGCTTGCCGAGCCTCCTGTTCCCTCTTTTGCCGCCCCCCCCTGTCCGTCGCGGCCATCTCATGCCAGCCTCCCCCTCCTTAGTCTTTGGTTGCGTTCACCGCGTCCGTGGCTGGATGCCGCGCCGGAATCACATAAGCCATTGTCAGCTAATTTATTTTGCGATTTCAACAAAAATATTTTTCAAAACATCGCCAAAATAATTTGTCATTTCAATTTATCAACCTACCTTTGCATTGTCAACGGAACAAGATGACGACCTCGGGTCAAAGTCTTTCGCACTCCCATAACTGACTGACGGATACAGCTGGCCGCCTCTCTTACGCGGTGCGATGTAGGCTCTTCTCCCTCGATGCCCGTTTTGCTCTTTTGGCAAACCAATTCAATAATTCGAACAAAACATCAAATCAGCGCGGGGCGGTCTGTTTCCTCCGCCCAAAAGCGCTCTCAAACACATCAAATGAAATGGCAGTTTATAAGCAAGGTGTTCTCGGTCCGTTCAGTGGTAAAGTCGGAACTGTTGTTGGAAGTTCTTGGCGCGGTATTGCATATATCCGCTCGCTGGCTACGAAGGTTGGAAATCCGCGTACGGCGGGGCAGGTCGCCGCAAGGTCTCGGCTCGCTCTCGTGGCGGGAAGGCTCAAGCACTTCGCTACCGCAATCAGGGCCGGATTCGTCAACGCCGGGGCTCTGAGCCCTTGGTCGGCGGCCATCAAGGCCAACCTCGCCCATGTCAAGGATTCAGGCTCGGGCCTCACGGTCGATATGAAGTCGCTCCGCCTCTCCGACGGTTCGGGCGAGTTCGCCGTCACGCCGGCTAAGACCTCTGGCAGCGTGGATTTCTCATGGAAGGCCCCCAAGGCGTCCGACGCCTTCTACGGGGGTAAGCTCTATGCGGCGGCCTATAATGTCGCCAATGGCAAGGCCGCTAACTTCGTGGCCGACCTCACGGCCTCTTCCGCGTCCATGAGCCTCGCGTCCCTCCTCTCGGGCGAGGACGATGATGTCCATGTCTACTACTTCGTTGCAACCGCCGCGGCAAGCACGCCTACCGCGCATGTCGCCGACTGATAGCCGGCCTGGCTGCGATACCACGGGGCGGGGCGCTCCTTCCGCCCCCGCCCCTTTCTCCCCTCTCTGCCACCAATTCAAACGCATTTTTTCTCACCATCAAATACGTTCACTCTTATGCTTTCTTTCAAGCTTTACCGCAAGGAGAACACGGCCGACTTCTGCCGCGGCCGCCTCTACGCTTCTGTCAACGACGATTGCCCGCCCTCCGGCGGCTCGTCCGCGCCGCTCGGCGAGTGCCTTCTCTGCGACACCATCGAGCCGCCTGTGCGCCGCCCTGCGGACTTTGTCCGAGGCAAGACGGCCGTACCCGCCGGCACCTACGACCTCGCCCTCACCCGCAGCCCGAAGTTCGGGCGCCCGCTCCCCGTTCTCATCGATGTGCCGGGCATGACGGGTGTCCGCATACACCGCGGCAATTCTGTGGCCGACACCCGCGGCTGCATCCTCCCGGGGCGATACGTCGGCCGGGGCAGGGTGGTGGACAGCACTCCCCGCGAACTTGACATCGTTCGCATGATGATGGATAGCGCCGATGGCGCAGAGATTGAGATTGTCGACGATTTCGCCGCGCCCTCTGTCGAGGCCGACCGCTCGCCAATCTTCTCCTCGTGGCCGCTCGCAACCCTCGTGGCGCGTTCCGTCTGGGATCGCCTCCGGCTCTCAGCCGCGGCATGACCGGCTCGCCCCGACCCTCGCCAACCGGACGGCCACAAAAGCTGCCAGGCCCCGCCACCTCATGTGGCGGGGCCTGGCCCTGCGGCGGGCGGCTTTGCCTGTCGCCACCGCTCCCTTTATGCTTTTGTCGCGTGTTCCTGTGCGGGCGCGACTCTCCGCGAGCTGCCGCTCTCTACCGGACTATCACTTTCGCCCGTCCGCCCGCTGAGTCCACGACGTATATGCCCGTAGGCAGCTGTCGCCCGTCCGGCATGCGCCTCCCGCTGAGGTCATACACTGCGCGCAGGCCCTCTGCCTCAACCTCGCCGTTGACGACTCTCGCGACGCTGCGACCCGAATTAACGTTCTTGGCCGCCGTCGTGAATTCCGACAGGGGTCTTATGTCGCTGAAGTAGCTGCCCCAAGTGCTGCTCTTGTAAGCCTTGACGGCGGCGTCAGGCACGTACAGCGGGCACAAGTTTTCGGGGAAGGCCTCGCTTTCGTCGATTTCGGGTACTGTCTCCGACTCCGAAATCACGTATTTCAGGCCCTCACAAAGCCTGAATGCGCCATAGTCGATATGTGTGACATTTCCCGGTATGGTTATGTTTGCCAAACTGCGGCAACTCTCGAATGCGACGGAGCTGATATATGTCACGTTTTGAGGTATGTTAATGCTTCGTAGTGCGCTGCAACCGTCAAAAGCACTGTTGCCTATGTTAGCCACTGCTTCAGGGATGGATATTTCCGTCAGGCTGTTGCAATACTCAAATGCGCTCACTCCAATGCTTTTGATGCTTTCGGGTATTTTTATAGCCTCCAAATCACGACACGTATAGAATGCGTAGTCCCCAATTTTCGTCACCCCGTCCTGCAGTTCTGCGTAAGTGTAATGTAAGTGTTCCCACGGGTGGTGCGAGACTATTGGCGAGTCCCACTCATATTCAGTGCTGATGCTCACCTTATCGTCTTCACATTTCCAACCGTTGCCCACGGTCGCCTTGACTGCGGTGCCGATTGCGCCGTCCGAGATTGACGGGAAGATGTGTTTCCAGTCAGACTCTTCGTATGCCTCCAGCGATCCCGATGGAACGTAGAGTGCGCAAATGTTGCAAGGGAATGCATCCAGTCCAATATTTGCGGGAGAACCTCCTGCGCACTCGACGTACTCTAAGCTGTCGCAGTATAAAAAGGCTTGCTCCCTTATCTCCGTGACGCTCTCAGGGATTCTTACGTGTTTGAGAGACCAGCAGGAATAGAAAGCGCCGTTTTCTATGGTCGTGACTCCGTCAGGAACAGTAATATCCGAAATTGCGCAAGTGTTGAAAACGCTTCTGCGTAAAGTTGTCACACCTTTGGGGATGTTCACAGTGGTGAAATTAAAGTTGTATGCGAATGCAGATCCTCCAATCTCAGTGACGCTCTCTGGTAAAGTAATTCCCGTGAGGCTCCAGCAAGACTGGAATGAACTATAGCCTATTTGCTCAACCCCGTCAGGTATCGATACCTTCGTTAGTTTTGTGCAACTTGCGAAGGCTTCATTTCCGACCCTTGTCACGCCGGGTTCTATCACCACGCTCGTCACTGCCTCGCGGTCAGCGTCCCAAGGGTAGTCCGCCTTTGCGTCCGCCCATTCGTACTCTTGCGTCACCGTCAGGACGCCCTCGTCCGTCAGCGTCCACCCCGTGCCGCTGTTGTCTGCTCTCGTCTCGCCGCCCCACGCCAGCGCGGCCGCCGCGGCGATGATGATTGTGGATAATGTCTTCTTCATTCTTATTTCTGTTTTCGGTTCCTCGGCGCGTCTTGCGCACCACCCCTCCTTCTACGTGCATCTTTTATTTTGGTTGTGAAAAGCCATGAGGCTCCGTTGATACTTTTACCAATTGGCGTGTTTTCTAAGTTGCCCCTTCCTGCTCATCCCAAAGCCTGTCATAAGTCTCCAGCCTTTTCAAGTTTGCTCCATTTTCATGCCTCATGACACATAGCCTCTCCATTGCCCGCCTCACACATTTTTGTATGCCGACATTCCAATCTGTGCTGTCTTAATCCAGCCTAAATGTTGCTGGGTGTTTTTTTTTGTAAATTTGTGTTGACGACAGCAAGAAGATATCGCAAGTTCAAACAGGGTCTTGATGAATATACTGCAAAACAACCCCTACCGCACTCTCGGAGTTTACTCGAACTCCCATATAAAGGAGAGGCTGGCAAACAGAAACCGTATGAAGGCGTTTCTGAAGGTGGGCAAACCAGTCGCTTTTCCTTTAGACCTTCCGCAATATATGGCGGCCGTCGACCGCACGGCTGCCTCGGTCGAGGAGGCTGAGGCTGAATTGGCTTTGCCTAAAGACCAGGTGTTCTACGCACAGTTCTGGTTCGTTAAGCTCTCGCCTCTCGACGAGGTCGCTTTCAACAACCTTCTCTCAGGGGACATGGGCAAGGCCGAGGAGATATGGCAGAAGAGACCCTCCGCCTCCTCTCTGCAGAACAGCATAGTGTGCGCGCTTATCCGCAAGGACTATGCTTGCGCTGTCCGTTGTGCGGAGGCGTTATATGGCGATAGTCGGAAGGTCGGCCAGCTTGTCTCTGCCGTCCTCGGAGATGCCGGGTGCTCGTTCCCGCTGTCGGGCTTGCAGAACGCTTTTGTTGATGCCTTGAGCGGCGTCGTGGGGGCTGAGAGTCTCATTCCCATTATCGAGAACAGCGATTTGCGGGTCTCCGTTGTTCAATCGGCCACAGGGCCGCTGTTCAAGCAGGTCGAGTCGGCTATCGCGGTCGCGAGGATGGCTGTGGATAAAGGCTATGCCGGCCTGAGGGCTGGCAGGGCGTTGATGAATGAGACGAGGGATCCTGTCAGTAAGCTCAAGGAACTTGTGCCTGCCAATGACATTCACTTCCAGGCGGTCATGGACAAGTTGTCGCAGGAACTCTCGCATTGCGCCATCCTCTATCACAATCACACCGATGATGACGACGCCCCGCATAAGGCCCTGCCTCTCCTCAGATACGCCCTATCCGTCGCCATTAGTGCCATGGAGAGGGAAAAATGCAAGAAAGACATCCTGACACTCGAGAGGATGGAGCGCAAAAGTGCTGTGCGAGGACAAATCGAAAGAATCGAGGGCGCTGTCCGCAATCTAAAGTTAGACAGATTTGGGGTCCGCTTTGGTGGTGGGGAGGCCGAGCTTCAAGAGGTTACGCAGATTGTCAAGGGGTGTGCCTCCGACCTCGCGGACATAAAGGCGGAGCTGGGCGGCTCTTCCGAGCAGTATGCCATGTTCTCTTCGCTGCTCGCCGCCGCCGCTGTCAACGCCGTGGTCAGGATTCTTAACCTCCAGCAAGACCAGCATGCGGGCGACGTGACGACACTCCGTCACGTCTTCTCCTCCGGAATCTCCACTATGGAGGAGATTAATGGCATCCATATGGACGCCAAGGTGCGCAAATATTTCGATGACAATTTTTCAGTCATAAAGTCTATATACGAACGCCTGAGTCCGATTAACATATTAAGTCGGTATCTTCCGGATTATAAGAAGCTTGAGGAGGCGGCTAAAGCCGAAGCTGAATACCGGAGGAAGATAAGTGGTGAGTCAAGTGGCGGAGCCTGCTACGTGGCCACCATGGCCTATGGGGACTATGACCATCCGCAGGTCGTCATCCTCCGCCATTTCCGCGACCGCTATCTCTCGCACAGAGACTGGGGCAGGCGGTTCATAAATACCTACTACAGATATTCGCCAAGGCTTGTCGAGAAGCTTAAGGGCCACTCTGTTGTAAACAGGCTCATAAGGGGTATCCTCGATGGCTTCATTTCCTGCATAAGAAACAAATATGAGTAATGATGAAGATAATATTCACGCTTGTAGCGCTGGCCGCTTTTCCCTTTATGCCGGTGCGCGCGCAAGAGCCGTCAGACACGGTCGAGCTCGGTGAGCTTAAGGAGCAGTTCGAAGCTCTGCAGAGCCTGCAGAAACGCCAAACAGAGGAGATTCGCCAACTAACGGAGAAATATAAGGCTGTCGAACATAACCTATCGCTCGTTGAGAGTGTGCGCGATAGACAGATAAAAAGAATCGACAGTCTGGCCTCTGTCTGCGATACGCTGACCCAAAAACAATCCGAAGACAGTAAGAGCGTCAACGGTAGAATAGACAACGTCAATAGCGATGTCCGCTCCAACAACCAGGCGTTGCGTAGTCACACCCTCTGGGGCGGGGTGTTGGCTGTCGTCATGTTGGCGGCCGTGGGCGTAGCCTCCTTTCTCCTGTCCCGGCGCATAAAGTCTGGCTCCTCATCTATCGATGAGGTCCGCAAGGCGCAAGAAGCCCTCAAGCGCACGCAGGCCCTCATGCAGGAGGAGTCTGTCAAGCTCGACGACAAGATGTTGGCCATCTTAGACAAGAGGCTGTCAAGCTCTGCGCAAAGCCAAGGCGACGGCAAGCCCGACCATTCGCTGGCACTCAAGGTGGCCGACGAGATTGTGAGGATTGAGCTCAACATGTCGCATATGGACCCCTCCGTCAAGGGCTTCAAGCAATTGTCTAAAGCAGTCGAGCGAATCAAGAACAATTTCCAGGCCAATGGCTACGAGATAGTCGACATGCTCGGCAAGCCCTATGACGATGGCATGAAGGTCACCGCTAACTTCGTGGCGGACGATAGCCTCGAGGCCGGTGCGCAAATCATAACTGGCGTCACGAAGCCGCAAATCAATTTCAACGGGCAGATGATCCAGGCTGCTCAGATCACTGTAAGCCAAAACATCTAATCAATGACAAGAAATAAAATTGACTACGGCATAGATCTCGGCACGACCAATTCAGCAATATGCCGGATGGAAAAGGGCGAGCCTTGCGTAATCAAGACCGATGTACTCAAAGATACCATGCCGTCATGCGTCTCGGTTAACAAGAAGGGTTCCTTGAAGGCGGGGGACGGCGCTTTCAACACAATGAAGCAGGATAAGCGCCGCGCGACGATGTCTTGGCATCGCGGCGCTTCGAATACCTACGTCGAGTTCAAGCGCACGATGGCTACGGACACAAGGTATGCTTGCGAGAACCTTGGCAGGGACTTCTCTTCCGAGGAGCTGTCTTCCGAGGTGCTTAAGACCCTTAAGTCCTTCGTCACCGACGAGGCCATTAACTCCGTCGTCATAACCGTCCCCGCCAAGTTCACGGTCAACCAGAAGACGGCTACCATCGAGGCCGCCAAGATGGCGGGCTTCAAGCGCTGCGAGCTGCTTCAGGAGCCTATCGCCGCCTCTATGGCGTATGGCGTTTCCGCAGATGAGAAGAATGGCCTCTGGATGGTGTTCGACTTCGGTGGCGGCACGTTCGATGCAGCTCTCCTTAAAGTTGAGGATGGGATAATGCAAGTTTTTGACACAGAGGGCGACAATTACCTCGGAGGCAAGAACCTCGACTATGCCATTGTCGACAGCATCCTTATCCCATACCTCCAAGAGAATTACGCCATCGGAGGCTATCTTGCTGACCCAGAGAAGAAGGATGTCCTCCGCGACGCTATGAAGACTTATGCAGAGGAGGCCAAGAACCAGCTCTCTTTCAAAGCCAGCGAGGATGTCATCTCAAACCTCGGTGACCTCGGTCAGGATGAGGAGGGCGAGGAGATCGAGCTCGACCTGACGCTCTGGCAGGAGCAGGTGTTCGATGTCATGCGACCCTATTTCCAGAAGGCGGTCGACATATGCAAGAATCTCGTCAGCCGAAACAATATCGACCCTTCTCAAATCACTAAACTTATTCTTGTTGGCGGGCCAACCCATAGCCCGCTCATCCGCCAGATGCTAAGGGAGCAGCTCACGCCCAACGTGGACACGAGCATCGACCCGATGACGGCGGTAGCCTCGGGGGCTGCGCTTTTCGCCTCCACGCTCGATGCCGAGGTCTCTGACGGTGATATCGAGGTCGGCACGGTCAAGCTCGATGTCAACTACGAGTCTACGACGGTCGAGACGACAGAATTCGTGACGGTGAGGCTCGCCGCCGGCTCTTTTGTCGACGAGGTGCTTGTCGAGTGCGTCAGGGCGGACAAGGCGTGGGCGAGCGGCAAGGTCGAGATAAACTCAAGGGGCGAC
>CAKVCS010000002.1 GCA_934725785.1 uncultured Bacteroidales bacterium
GGGCGCAGCAGTTCGAGAGCATCGGCCTCGGCCAGGAGGTCATAGACACTTGCTTCGTCGGCACGCCCAGCAAGATTGGCGGCCTCGGTTTCGAGGAACTCGCCAAGGAGGCCGAGATGTTCCACAAGAGGGCCTATGGCGAGAAGCCTTTCGCGGGGTCCGACGTGTTCGACATCGACGGAAGGTTCTCTTACCGCAAGTATGGCGAGCGCCACGGGTGGAACCCCGACAGCATAGCCCTGCTGCAGTGGGCCACGAGCCAGAACGACTACGCCAAGTTCAAGGAGTTCAGCGCAAAGGTCAACGCCGACAACGCTTCGCCGCTCTTCATCCGCGGCTTCCTCAAGCTCAAGGAGGGGCAGCCCGTGCCAATCAACGAGGTCGAGAGCGAGGAGGAGATAATGAAGCGCTTCTGCACCGGGGCCATGAGCTTCGGCGCCATAAGCAAGGAGGCGCACGAGGCCATGGCGATAGCCATGAACAGCATCGGCGGCAGGTCCAACACGGGCGAGGGCGGAGAGGACTCCGCGCGCTTCAAGACGGACATGCGCAGCGCGATCAAGCAGATTGCCTCGGGCCGCTTCGGGGTCACCAACAACTACCTCGTCAACGCCGACGAGCTGCAAATCAAGATCGCCCAGGGCGCAAAGCCGGGCGAGGGCGGACAGCTGCCGGGCTTCAAGGTGAACCACATCATTGCCAAGATGAGGAACTCCACCCCGGGCATCACGCTCATCTCGCCCCCACCTCATCACGACATCTACTCCATCGAGGACCTCAAGCAGCTCATCTTCGACCTCAAGTGCACCAACCCGCACGCCAAGATCAGCGTCAAGCTCGTCAGCGAGAGCGGCGTCGGCACCATAGCCGCCGGCGTGGCCAAGGCCAAGGCCGACCTCATCGTCATTTCCGGTGCTGAGGGCGGCACGGGCGCAAGCCCCGCAAGCTCTATCAAATACGCGGGCATGCCCGTCGAGATTGGCCTCGCCGAGACGCAGCAGACCCTCGTCATGAACAACCTGAGGGGCAGGGTCAAGATCCAGACGGACGGACAGCTCAAGAATGGCATGGACGTGGTCAAGATGGCGTGCCTCGGCGCCGAGGAGTACGGCTTCGCGACATCCGCGCTCATTGTGCTGGGCTGCGTCATGATGCGCAAGTGCCACCTCAACACGTGCCCGACGGGCATCGCCACGCAAGACGAGGAGCTGCGCAAGCGCTTCCGCGGCAAGAGCGAGTACCTCGTCAACTACTTCCGATTCCTGGCAAGGGAGGTGAGGGAGATCCTGGCGCAAATCGGCGCGCGTTCGCTCAACGATATCATAGGGCGGTCCGACCTTCTGGAGCAGGACAAGAGCGTGGGCAACTGGAAGACCCAGGGCATCGACATGAGCCGCATAACCTACTTCCAGGAGGCCGGCAAGCGCTTCGCCATATACAACACCGGCGAGCAGGATCACGACCTCCAGGGCGTGATGGACTACGACCTCATCGCGCAGAGCGAGCCGGCACTGCAGAGCGCGCAGAAGGTGTGGATAAGCAAGGACATCAACAACGTTGACCGCACGGTCGGCGCCATGCTGTCGGGCGAGATTTCCAAGCTCTATGGCGAGGAGGGCCTGCCCGAGGACACCATCAACGGCACTTTCTTCGGCTCGGCCGGCCAGAGCTTCGGCGCTTTCCTCGTCAAGGGCGTCACTTTCCGCCTCGAGGGCGAGAGCAACGACTACCTCGGCAAGGGCCTCTCGGGCGGTAAGATTATCGTGGTGCCGCCAGTCGGCAGCAAGTTCACCCCCGAGGAGAACATCATCATTGGCAACACGGTGCTCTATGGCGCCACCGCGGGCTTCGTCTCCGTGCGCGGCGTGGCGGGCGAGCGTTTCGCTGTCAGGAACTCAGGCGCCTCGGCCGTCGTCGAGGGTGTGGGAGACCACTGCTGCGAGTATATGACCGGCGGGCGCGTGGTCGTCATAGGCAAGACGGGGCGCAACTTCGCGGCCGGAATGAGCGGAGGCATCGCATACGTCCTCGACGAGGACGGCGACTTCGACTTCTACTGCAACAAGGGACTCGTGGACCTCTGCAGCCTTGAAGACAAGGCGGACATCCTCGAGCTGCAAGGCATGCTCTCCAAGCACCTGCTCTACACCAATTCGGCTAAAGCCCGGAGAATCCTCTCCAACTGGAACAAGTATGTCCACAAGTTCGTCAAGGTCATACCGTTCGAGTATAAGAAGGTGCTCGAGGAGCAGAAGCTCAAGGAGCTTGAGAGCAAGCTTACCAAGAACGAGGAGAGCAACATCCACAACTAAGCGGACGGAGCCCCCGGGCCTCAAGCAGCGCCACGTCACCCCGCGCGCCACAAGCGCGGGGTGACAGGCGGCGACGAAATTAACCCACACGAAAAAAGAACAGTATGGCCGATGACGCGCCACGGGCGCGGCGGAGGCCGACACATACAAGACATTGACATGGCAGACCCTAAAGGATTTATGAAGGTGCCGCGCAAAGAGGGCGGCTACCGGGCCCTGGCCGAGAGAGTGGAAGACTATAGCGAGGTGGAGCAGACCCTGGCCGACGCCGACAGGCAGCTCCAGGCAAGCCGCTGCATGGACTGCGGCGTTCCCTTCTGCCACTGGGCGTGCCCGCTCGGCAACAAGAACCCCGAGTGGCAGGACGCGGCCTGGCGAGGCGACTGGGAGACGGCCTACAAGATTCTCAACTCCACGAGCAACTTCCCCGAGTTCACCGGCCGCATCTGCCCCGCGCTCTGCGAGAAAAGCTGCGTCCTTGCTATAGACAATGAGGCCGTGACGTGCCGCGAGAACGAGTGCTCCGTCGTCGAGCACGCTTTCAGCCTCGGCATCATTCAGCCCCGCATCCCAGCGCGACGCACGGGCAAGAAGGTGGCCGTCATAGGCGGCGGCCCCGCCGGCATGGCTTGCGCCGACCTGCTCAACCAGGCAGGTCACACGGTGACGGTATTCGAGAAGGCAAACGCCATTGGCGGACTCCTGCGGTTCGGCATTCCGGACTTCAAGCTAAGCAAGAAGGTCATTGACCGCCGTCTGAGCATCCTGCAGGCCGAGGGCGTCACGTTCAAGACGGGAGCCGAGGTGGGCGTCAACGTCAAGCTTGACAAGCTCCGCAAGGAGTTCGACGCCATCGTGGTCACGATAGGCGCGGGGCTGCCAAGAGACCTCAAGGTCGAGGGGCGCGAGCTCAAGGGTGTGCACTTCGCCCTCGAGTTCCTCCAGCAGCAGAACCACGTCAACCGCGGCGACGCTGTCAAGGATGCCGACCGCATCCTGGCTACGGGCAAGCCAGTCCTCGTCATTGGCGGCGGCGACACCGGCTCCGACTGCGTCGGCACAAGCAACAGGCAGAAAGCGCGCTCCGTCATGCAGATAGAGATAATGCCCAAGCCGAGCGAGACCCGCGCGCCAGGCAACCCCTGGCCCTACTGGCCCATGGTGCTCAAGACCACGAGCAGCCACAAGGAGGGGTGCGACCGCCGCTGGAGCCTCAACACCAAGCGTTTCATAGGCGAGAATGGGCACGTGAAGAAAGTGGAGCTCGTCGAGGTCGAGTGGGTCAAGGATGAGAACGGACGCCCCAAGATGGTCGAGAAGCCCGAGACGGCCTACACCGTCGACGCTGAGCTCGTCCTGCTCTGCATGGGTTTCCTCTCGCCAGTGCACGAGGGCCTTGTAAACGAGCTGGGTGTCGAGCTTGACAAGCGAGGCAACATCAAGGTTGACGCCAACGGGATGACGAGCGTGCCGGGCGTTTTCGCAGCCGGCGACGCCGCTACAGGGGCAAGCCTCGTGGTCCGTGCGATAGCGCGTGGCAGGGAGACGGCCAAAGGCGTGAACGACTTCCTCATGGGCAAATAGCATTAGAGAAAATCTGTTAGTCTGGTTTTTTTATTGTCAGACCCCTGCGGGATGGATGTGATATCCGCCGCAGGGGTCTTCTTTATTGTGCGACTATTGACGAACGCCACTCGTCAACACTCATCTCTCCATTTTGCCATCACTCGTCAACAGTCGCCTCCAAAATTTTATGTTTTTCTGCAATATCTCTTAATTTGCCATTTCAAGTTTCCCAAATGCATTTATCAAAGTTTTAATGAAAATCAAGCACTACTTAATGCTCGCATCGGCCTCGGTGGCCGCTTTTCTCGCCTCTTCGTGCGACCGTAGCAAGGAATACAATTACATAACAAACATTAACGGCGTCGCGGACACGACAGATTCTGCCTCACCTGCCGAGACGTGCGACACCCTGATGGCCGTGGATATGGGACTTTCCGTCAAATGGGCATCGATGAACGTCGGGGCGCCAAGGCCCGAGCTTTGCGGCTTTATTCTTTCATGGGGCGAGACCGAACACAAAACGACTTTCACCATTAACTCATACAAATGGTACGACAAAACAAGTGGCGAATACACCAAGTATACCAAAGAGGACGGTCTCACGGCTCTTGAAGCCGAAGACGACGCCGCGACGCTGATTCTCGGAGAGAAATGGAGAACCCCCACCTACGAAGAGATGAAGGAGCTGGCCCAGCCGGCTAACTGCATGTGGGTCTACACGGAAGACTATAAAGGCACGGGAATTTGCGGCTTCAACGTGTATAGCAACAGGACTGGGAATTGCATATTCATTCCGTTGACAGGCCTTTTTTATGATAACAGTTCGGTAGACTATCCCTACTCCAACCATGTAAAACCAACATCGGGCTACTACTGGACCGCAAATAGCATCTTCGATGACTACTCTGAAAATCTCGTCATTGATTGTTATAACAGCACACCGTCAATCTGTTTAAGTTCAAAGCCAAAGTATTACGGAGCGGCAATACGCGCAGTCACTGAGGACAAGTAGCAAGAGTTTCCCCAAGTAAAAAATAATCATAGTTTTCTTTCAAGTGAAGCGCCGCGGCGGCATGGGTTACGTATACCCGTACACGCCGTGGCACTTTTCTGTTTGTGTTAACTTTTGCCAATGGTTACGATGGAATCTGGTGGAGGCGCGAAAAGTGTTGTGTTCGACATCCAAATGTTATAAATTAGCCTCTATAGCATAAATTACGCACTACTCAAAACTTTTTATGAAAAGAAGAGTCTTACTGACTGCCGCTGCAGCACTCTCGCTCTCACCGGCTTTCTCGCAGGAGGCTGCGATTGCCACACTCCCAATGCCGGAGCCCGCGCCCGCCGCCGAGGCCGCGGCGTGGTACAAGAACATCAACCTTCACGGCTTCGCTATGCTCGGGCTGCAGAGCGTGAGGCAAAACGGCGAGAGCAAAGGATCGTTCGACATTGCGATGGCGCGCCTCTCGGTGGATGGCGACGTGGATGCAAAAGGGGCTGGGACGTTCACGTATAAGGCGCAAATGCAGGTCAACGGTAACGTATCGTCGCTCGGCGGCTCAGCGCGCCTCGTGGACCTCTTCGCCACGTGGCGCAAGTTCAGCTGTCTACGGGTCACAGTGGGCGAGTTCTCCATGCCCTTCACGCTTGAGAACGACTACCACCCTCTCGACGTTGGCTTTGCCGACAATGCCCTGCCAATCCTTAAGTTCGCTGGATATTCTGACAGGAGCGGAAAGAGGTCCAGCAACGGCAGGGACCTCGGCATAAGCCTCGATGGCGACGCGCTCACTATGGCGGACGGGCACGCCCTCCTCCACTACGGCTTGGCCATAATGAACGGCCAAGGCATAAACACCAGGGATGTCGACGGCAACAAGACAGTGATTGGCCAAATATGGGTGTCGCCTGTCAATGGCCTGAGAATAAGCGCGTCGGGACTGGAGGGCTCCATGGCAAGGTGTGGAGATACAACCGATGCCAAGGGCAATAGGCAGGAGTGCGTCCGCTCGCTCTACCAGCACCGCTACGCCATCGGGGCCGAGTGGGCCGGCAAAGCCGTGACGGCTCGCGCCGAATACATCCACAGCACGGGGTCCGCCTTCGCCACGAGCGATGAAGGCAGCACACGCGATCTCTCCATTTCGCCATTAGGCGACAAGGCCGACGGCTTCTACGCCATGGTGGTCGGCACTCTGCTCAAGGACAAGATTCCTGGCAGACTGCGGATTAAGGCGAGATGCGATATGTACCGCCCGAGCGCGAGCATGGCCAGCGCGCAATCAACGCTCCAGCTCGGCGTCGACTACTGGTTCACGCCAAAGATTGGGACCGCCGTGGAATACTCTCACGCCAACGACCGCGCCCTCGCCACGCACAACTACAACTACTACAACTTTCAGGTGCAATTACGCTTCTAAAAAAACACCAAGACGGGTCTGGCTGAAAAATTTTATCCTGTTCTCGCACTTTTTTGCCTCAACCCCTTGCAATTTCGGACGCGGTTCGTACCTTTGCAGTCGAAAGGAGTTTTTCATTGAGTGAGCCTGGGCCGTGACGGTGACTGGGCAGCAGTGCAACGGCGCTGTCATTTTTGATTGTGATTTTTCTCATAGCGGTGAGGGGCGGCAGTTAATCTGCCGCCCTTCTTTGTTTTTGTATAGCAACACAATTGAGTTCCCAACCTTCGTGAGGCTGGAATGGCGACATGCGCACGCGACTCTAAGCCTTACGACTAAAACACGGGCAAAAGGCGTATGACTGTCAATATGACGACACCATGAGCCAGGCCGTCATCATCGGCAGATAAAAGGGTAACAGCGAGATCACGCAAAAAAAGGCGGCCTAAATGACCACTACGGCCTGCGCAACTTCCAACCCGACCACAATACCCATGCGGCCGCCGCGCCAGCCACGAACACCCACAGCAGTGTGCTCATAATGCCCATAAACGTGTATATCCTGCCCGTGTGGACTTCGAGGGCGACATTCCATAAGGACATAGGCAGATTCTCCATATTTGCTGGCATGGCCGCCACTCCCGTACCCGCAGTATACTCCACGGGGCCACTCATCCATCCGCACACGTCATGCTCGCCTACAGGCATTCCCCCGCGCTGAGGCACAGAACCGTCAAAATAGTCATTGACGCTGCCTGTCCGCCTGCTCCACCTGTAAAGACCGCGGAATGAGCCGACAAGCCAGTCTCCACTCTCACCGCGCCTCAAGACGTTCACACCCATCACGCTCACGGGAGGCGCACAATCAACCCTCTCGGGCCGCCCGTCAAGGCTGGCAAGCGAATAGAACCCATCGCTCGTAGATATAAGCCAGTCGCTCTCAAGGGCGTCATAGCGGACGGCCCTTAGCTTGTCGGCCCACGGGTTAGCGTCGTCAAGATTGGTGAAAGGGACGGGAGGCACCTTGGCGATGACACCCAAAATCATAAGTGGTGGGCGCAGACACCAGCCCGTAAGGCAAACAAACATGGTCAAAATAATTGTCTTGCGGCCAATGGCGTCATGCCACTTGAACATGCCGCGCATTGCACCGGAAAGCCTCCTCGGCAACGCGCTCCCACTACTTCTGCGCTTTACCTTAGCAAGGATGAGCCAGTAGGCTACGCCGGTGACGTAGAGCAATATTAACACAACAGCGACAGCATCCATGATAAGCCGTCCGCCAAGACCGAATAAATGGCCGCTGTGGAGTTCCCAAAGCGTACGGAACAGAGTGACGCGTCCGTCATAATCCGCAGGCTCGCGCAAGGTGAGCTCGCTCAACGATATGGGGCTTGTGGCATCTCCACATAATTGAGACTTGTAAATGTGCGACCTGCCGACTATCACCAGCGTATCGCCAGCCACCTCCATGTCCGACAGCCTCTCGCCTCCGAAGTCCACACCCGTGTCACGCCAAACGCCGTCTTCGCCAAGCTGATAAAGACCTCCGGTACTGGCCGCGAGAATCCTGCCGCCCGCCACTGCCATGGCCCTTACGTTCCTGTTGTCAACACCGTCCGGAAATCCGCCATTCAGCGGCACGACCGTCCGCAAGGAGTCCGCTGATGCCCAGACCCCCTCATTGCCGTAGATAAGCGTGCGCCCGTCGGGATGGGCGATAGTCCCGCGCACGAGACCTCCATTCCACGCGGAGAACCTGTAACCGCGGGGCAGATAGCGGCGACTGATCTCAACGCCAGAGAAGGCGTCGCGGTGGTTCAGCACAATTCCGCTCCAGCAGAACATTACTATGAAGAAGCCTATTACAAGCCCGAACCATTTGTGATGCTTCCGCCAAGCCTTACGTTTCATCTGAGCGCGCCGTTGTGTTATCAATATCAAGCGCGCTAAGTTAGCCATAAATCAGCTCGCCCCAAGACAGGTCAGGGACTTCTCGGCCTCGTCGGTCGAGATGGCTATGTAACCGGCCGCGTCGTTGAGCCTCTGGCCGCGCGTAAGCACATAGGCCAAGAAAGCCTTCACGACGGGGTCGGTCGGCACTCCGTGGCCGACGAGATAGAGGGTACGCGCAGGTGGGGTGGGGTACGCTCCCCTCGATATTGCCGCTGTCAGGCCGGATATGTCCTCATAGAAGTCCTCCTCGGGGTCTATCCTGCCATTTCCGTTGACGTCGATAGGCAGTACTCTCAGGCCATCGACAGGTTTGCCGGTGTTCGAGTCATAGGCATAGCCGATGTTGTTGAATCCGGTCGCGAGCGGGTCTCTCGCCACGGCCTGAGCCAATGAGGGGTCTCCGTTTAGGCCCTCGCCGCGAAGGTCGTCCTGTTTCACCCCGAGCCAGTCGGCCCACGTCTGAGCAGCGCCGCACGCGTCTGAGCGGGTGAAGACAACGACCCTCTCGGTCGCCGGCGTTCCGAGCAGATCGCCCCATGTCGTGATGTCGCCCGACACATATACGCCCTTTGCGGCTTCGAGGCTTATTCCTCGCCGCAATAGCTCATCGATATGCGGGTTCGACGCGCTTACTGTCGGGACAACGGCGTCTTTGGCCACAGCGAAGACTACGGCACCTTTTGCGATCTCGGCCTCGTTTGGCTCACGCGACAACATGCCGAAGTCCACCTGCCCCGTGAGTGCGTCCGTCACTCCTTTCCCTGCTCCGCCGGCGTCGATTTCAACCCTTACGCCGGGGTTTTCCCTTCTGAACTCGTCTGCCCAGCGTACCGCAAGCGGATAAAGGGCGAACGCGCCGGATAGCGACACGCGGCCATGGAGAGACCCGTCGGGGTCTACCCTGTTCTCGCTGCCGCCGCCACTGCAACCGGAAAGAAGCACGGTGGCCGACAATAAAAAAAGGCGCACCCCCGCAGGCGCGTGCGAGGGTGAGTGACTCAAAGAGCCGGATACGTGTATTTTAAGACTGCCCGCAAACCTCATACCTTCACTTTTTTGTGGCAAAGGTATGCCAATGAGCAAGGCCGCTCAATAGCGTTATGGGGCTACAATGCCTAACCTTATTGAGGTATTTGTGAGGCCACTTTGTTTGTCAGTTCCACAAACTGGTGCACCGAGAGCTGCTCTGGCCTCTTCTTCATCAGCGGGTCATCCTGGATGGCCGCAAGGTTGAGGCCGAGGCTCTTGAGCCCGTTCCAAATCGTCTTGCGCCTTTGCCCGAACGTGCCCTTCACCACGCGGCGGAACAGGCTCTCGTCGCAATCGAGGCTGCTCACGCCATTTCTCGTGAGGCGTATCACGCCGCTTTTTACTTTTGGCGGAGGGTTGAACACGTCCTCGTGGACGGTGAAGAGGTACTCTATGTCATAGTAAGCCTGGAGGAATACGCTGAGTATTCCGTAGTCTCTCGTTCCAGGGCCGGAGGCGAGGCGCAAGGCCACCTCGCGCTGGAGCATGCAGACAATCATTGACACCCTGTCCTTGTACTCCAATATGCGGAAAAATATCTGGCTCGATATGTTGTACGGGAAGTTCCCGATGACGGAGAACACCTCGCCAGGCCCGAAGAAAGAGTCGGCATCAAGACGCAGGAAGTCTCCGAAGACGACTGCGCCGGCATTTTCAGGGTAATTGACCTTGAGGTAGTCGACGCTCTCCTCGTCGACCTCTATGAGCTTCATTCTGAGCTCTGGCCGCTCAAACAGGTATCGGCTCAAGACTCCCATGCCCGGGCCGATCTCTATGGCGTTGCCATTCGCCGTGAGGGCGTCGACAATGTCCTTGGCTATCTGCTGGCTGGTTAGGAAGTGCTGACCGAGCTGCTTTTTTGGCTTAACGTTCTGCATCGGTAAGGTAAGTGTTCGTGTGTCGCTAAATTACCAATTTTTCAAGGTTCGACCTCTATCGGGTAGAAGTAGCAGGAGCGCATTATGTCGTTGTAGACAACCCTTATTCTCGCCATTGGGCTGCATCGCGACAGGGTCAACTCGCCCGCCTCGTCGCAACTGACTGCCATGCCATAGGTTGACTCGAATTTTTCTACCGCCGCGCCGTCCACCAAAATCTTGAAGCGCGGGGCGTTCCCCTCGTCGTCGCAATGAATATCCGTCATCCAGCTGTGGCAATGCCTGTTGAGCATGTTGCACCGGCAGAAGTTGTACACCTCGCCGAATGAGGTCACGGCCTCAACCATGCCCACATCGTCCGACGGGCCGAAGTATCTCAAGACGGTCATGTTGCCCTTTTTCCTCTTGACGCATATGCGGTATATGCCGTCGGCCGGCACGTCGATAGGCTGGCTCTGCGGCTCGTTGTGAAGGAAAGAGCCGTAGTCGCCCGAACCGTATTGCTCGTCCCAGCTGCCTACCGCGCCAACGAGCTTGAAACGCATGGACGTGCTGATGTAGTCGATAAAATACACGTCGGTGTCGTTTGTCGCGAACGGTATGATGCCGAAGCCGAAGTTGTCTCCGCCACTAATGTCCCAACTTGTCTCGACTATTCCGCTTCCGGCCACGTAATACATGTCGGAGGGCTGCTTGAATATGGAGTGCTTGTAAAGCTCAAGATATCTTGCGCCGACTGTCGCCGTGTCGGGCATCTCGTAGTTGTTGAACTCAAGCGGCAAGTCGCGGCCCTCCTCCACGCCGCCCTTCCACGTCCACCTGCGCGCCTTTGACCCGTAGTATTGACCGAAGCGTATGAGGTCGGTACGCCTGCGGCCCTCAAAGTAGAACTCGCGGCTCCACTCATCGAGCAGGAAGTCGGCGTTAATGGCCTCGGGCCGGACTGGCAATGTGTGGGCCCTGCCGCGGAGGGCGTTGACATAGGTGGCGGCTGCCGTGCGGTCGTTCAAGCGCCATGCGGCCTCGGCTGCTGTCATGTAAGCCTCGGCAAGGCGTATCAGGAAAAAGTCGGAGCTGGAGAAGAAGCCCGTCAGCATGGGGCCGGTCCCCTCGGCGAAAAGGGCGTTGAACTTTGTGGTGGCGTAGCCCTGCGAGAAGACCGTGTAGTGGTCTATGTCGAGGGTTCTCCCCTTCGAGAAGAAGAGGGCGCGGTCGTCTCCCACCGTCGTCTGGAACTCATGGGTGTCGGCTTCGTCGACAGGCTCTGCCGTGAATCGCCCGATGAGTTCCGGCCGGGCCCTGTTGCCTCCCCACGCGAGGGTTGTCCCGTTGGTCTGCCCAAGCGTGTCGGACGGCGAGACGGTATACATGGAGGCGTCGAACGTCGACCCGGTCAAGAAGCTCGTCGCAGCATATGTCGCCACGGAGTCCTTGTCAAAAAGCAGTGGCAGGATGGCCTCCACCTGAGCTCCGTTGCGGCCATTGTCCGCCATAAAGAGCTTTTGATAGGCTGTCCATGTGAAAAGCGAGTCGTTGCGCAACATGACCACGGACGGGCGCACGGACAGCCCATAGGCGTCGCTCGAGATGAGTTCCTGCGCCAGCCTGAGAGCATCAGCGAAATGCGGATGGCCCGTGTAGACCTCGGAGTTCAAGTAAAGCCTCATCAGCACAGCCTTGGCGACCCCGCGGTTCATGAGGCCATACTCGGGGTCGGACTCCGTAAGGCGGCGCGGCTCGGCGAGGTCGCCCATGGCGTCGGTGGCCTCGCTCTTTATGAAGTCGTAGGCCGAGACGCCGCTCGGCAGACCTACGTTCGTCCCGCAGTCTCCAAAAAGATCGAGAAGGTAGAGGTGATACATCGCCCTGAGCAGGCGAACCTCCGCCGAGCGATGCCGGTCCTGCTTGCCAAACCTGCTCAAATAAACGTCCGCCGCCCTTATGCCCGAGAGCACTCGGAGGAAGAAGCCGGCGGTGCTCGGACTCACCTCGCTGGGATGGGACGTGACGTATTTGTAGACTCCGCTGTCCTCCCATGCGCATATGGCCTCGTCGGACGACAGCTCCTCCATGTTGAACAGGCAGCGCACGAAGTCCGACATCGTCCCGTCCGTGCCTTGTATGTTGCAACCCGCCAAATCGCCCGGGGTATGTATTATAGAGCCGTCTGTAGATCGGAGCGAGGCATACGCCCTTTCGTAGAGGACGTCGGCATCACCGACGAGAGCCTCGCTGAAGAATTTATCATAAGGGCAGTAGCGCAGGCTGTCCGCGTCTGAGCAAGACAGGAGGCTCAAGGCGAGCAAGGCAGCAGCCGACAATGGTGGCAGTAGGGTAATTTTCATAGAGCTTTCTGGCGTGAGCCGCGGCAGCCTCATATTTTTGGGGGAAAAATCAGGTTGAAGCAGCTTACGCATGGTTACAGGCCTCGCAAGGCGAATATGTCCGGGTCGGACGGGCCTTGAAACATTTTGCAAGGCTAAGGTCGTAAAAATAGAAAGAAACGTCAACAATAAAAATTTTAATGTATGTCAAATCTGGACCTATCATCTGTATGGAGCACCGTCAAGGCCGCCACCGAGGCTGCTAAGGGCGGCTCGCTGAATCAGTCATCGCTCACGGACATAGCCAAAGACATTATTGCGGGGGCGGTCTCCAGGGCGCCGTCGAAGTCTTCAGGCGCAGGCATTGACTACGTCGGCATCGCCAAGCAGCTCATCACGCTTTACGAAAAGTTCAAGGGCAGCTCGGACGGCACAGAGAAGGCCGCGGCCATCAACGTCAAGGGAATCTCCGACATCATCGGGGCCATGGGCGGCGACAAGGGCAGCATACTCTCGGCTGGCGCAAGCATATTGGGCAAAGCCTTGGGAGGCGGCAAGTCCGATGGCGGCGCAGGCTCGGCTATCGGCAAAGCCATAGGCGGACTTTTCGGCAAGTAGACGCCAGACACCACGGCTCGCCTCCGAGCCAAGGCACGGCAACAGAAGGCGCGGCATCCGGCAGAGCGGGATGCCGCGCCTTTTAGCTCGCGCCACGCCCGTAGGCATTATCGGCATTTTGTCATTTTATTGGGCTACCTTAGCGCATAAATGGAGTGGGGTAATAAGATTTTGGCCAGCAGAATGACGCGTTTTTGCGTTTTCACGGGGTGCGCCGCATGCCTGGTATACTTCATTTTTCAGATTTATGAAAAGTGGGACGGCATGGGGTCGGCCGTTGCTGCGCTTGCCGGACGGCATTGGCTCATAGCGGCCGAAGCTGCGATGTCCGCATGCGGGATACTGGTGGAGACGCTAAGGTGGAGCGTTCTCCGCCGTGGCTTTCTCAATGGTGATTTCCGCACCGACTTTTCCGCCACGCTGCGTGCCATAGCTCTCGGCAACTCGACCCCAGGCAACGTTGGCGAGCACGCCGGGCGAGGCTTGTCGTACACCGACAGCGGGGCTGCAGCCATCGTCAGCTTATTGGCAAGCGTCTTGCAGACGATGAATATCGTCCTGCTCGGAGCATTTGGCGCGGTCGCCTTAATTTCAGGCGGCTATGAGGTACCAGCTTCAGCGGCCAGAGCCATTATAGTTTTCTCGGCGTGCTGTCTGCTTGCGGCGGCGGTTTTCTCACTGACCCGAGGACGCGCTTGGTTCGGGAGGCTTAGGGATTTCTGGAGCAGGAGGGCTGCATTGTCGGTCTTCGCCTCCTTCACCATAGGGCTGGGCAAGACGGCGTTGTTCTCATCGCAGCTTTTCCTGCTGCTTGGTGTCGGCTGCGCTTGCACGTCAAGCCTCTACTGCGCCGTGCTTCTATATTACCTGTGCATAACCCTCACCCCGAGGGTCAACGTGATAGACGTAGGCGTGAAAGGGGCCTGGGCTTTAGCCATTTTCGGCAGCTTCGTCCCGAGCGCCTCTATCATCACGGCCACGGTTTCGCTATGGGCGTTCAACATCGCCATTCCGTCTGCCATAGGCTATGCGGTCATGGCGGCATCTTGGCTCAAAAAAGATGCTATGGCAAGGCGACACTCCTTATAATAATCTCGGATATCATCCACCGCTCCTCGGGAATCCTGTAATTGCCCGTCGGCAGCTCCACGAGGTTTCCATTTTCCACCTCAATCCTCACCGCGTCGAGAAACTTGCCCTTATAAGCCGATGGCACGTCAACGGGACTCACTCCTTTGCTTGTCCGCAGGCCGAGCATGACGACCTCCTCATACACGTCCTCGGTGTCAAGCACCTCAGTCAAATCTTTCTCCCGTCCTTCGGTACGGACATAGGCGGCGACATTGGCCGCGTTCGTAGTCCTCACATTGCCGACGAGAGAAGCCGCCGCCGGCCCGAAACCGTAATAGTCGGCGCGAGCCCAATATGAAGAGTTATGGACGGCCTCGCGTCCGGGCATGGCGTAGTTTGATATCTCATAATGGCCATAACCAGCCGAGCGCATCACACCCGTAAGCTCCTCATATTGATCCGCCACCTCATCATCGGATATCGGCGACAGCCTGCCATCTTCGACCATTTTATTGAAGCGGCTGCCAGCCTCGTATTGCAGCGAGTAGGCCGAAATATGCTCAACACCGAGACTGACGAACCTTTCAAAATCATCCACGGCGGAGTATCCGTCAACCCTCGGCAAGCCAAATATGCAGTCCACGCTTATACTGTCCACGCCCGCCGCGCGGAGAGCGGAAACGGCCTCGGCAACTTTGCCCGCATCATGCCTCCGCCCCATCATACGCAGGGCAGGATCGAAAAGGCTCTGAGCACCCATGCTAACACGGTTCACGCCGCCCGAGGCAAGCACGCCCGCAAGCTCCGGATTAACATCCTCGGGGTTGCACTCCACAGTCCACTCACAGACTTCGCTCACGTCAAAGTTCCTCCTTATCGCCTCAAGAAGCTCGACGAGCCGCTCGGCCCCAAGACAGGACGGTGTGCCTCCGCCAACATACACAGTGCGCGGACTGCCGCCAAAGGCGTGGCTTCGCCTCATCTCGGATTCAACAGCCGCTAAATAAGAATCCCGCAACGACAAGTCCGTCACCCTGCAAAAATCGCAGTATCCACACTTCGATACGCAAAACGGGACGTGAATATACACGCCAAACTTAGAATGTTCCACGTGAAACAATTTGATTTTCAGTCGTTTCGCCTAATATTATAAACAGGTTATGAACAATGGTGTCAGATGGCGATTATCTTGCCATCTGATGGAGAGAGAACAAAGCGTAAGACTTAAACAATTGTACTTCAATATATTAGATTGTGTAATTTAAAATTTCCGTGCTTGATTGTTGCGTCTCCGGCCACATTACAAACGGCCGTTTTCATCTCTCTCAGCAATAACCTGATAAAATCCTGCGGCAAAGCTAACAGAACTGTCAGTAACAAACGAAAAACTGCGCGAAATCTGTCAATTCAAATGTCGGCGGATGTTGAAAGCAGTCATGCGAATTTCATCATGTCAGTTACCTTTGCGCTTATCGCGGCGTTTTCCACATGCGATGGTGGCTTTACAAACAGGCTAACTTGCCATGTCAATACAGGTCAGTATAGTTATCAACTATTGACAACATTGCTGTTAATTGACTAAAAATCAGCATATCATCAAGTCGTTGTTTTAAACATTGCATAATGCATGCCGCTTACGACCGGTCAGTTAATATTCACGAGCCATCAGCCAATAAGCACCTTTTGAACAGTGACCGACAGACTATCATTACTATCATTTATCTTTTAAGTATTAAATAGATTAATAATATAAATAGGTTGTTGACAAGAGAAGAGATGAGACCCTAACTCCTCGCTTAATGTTCTCCACGAATTCGAATTAATGCCATACGTACAGTGGATGCCATTTGCACAATCGGCATCACCGCATTGGAAGTATGGGGTGCTAATTTTCGCAACCACTCTGTCCAGCGTATGCTAAATCGCAGTCTTAACCGCTTTGTTTGTCAACCATGTTTCACGTGGAACAAATTGGATTTTAGGTAGTTATCAGCAGTAGGAGCATATTTATTGACAATGGCTGGCGATACTGAGGGTTGGATTTCGCCTCCAAGCGCAAATATTCGTTAGTATGCAATATCACCCTCGCCCTTGCCTGTTAATAAGCCGCAGCCTGCTTGTCGGCATGCTGTCAGTTCGCATGTCAGCCTCCGTCTATTCTTGAGTGTCGCATTCGGCAATGTCTAAAATCGCCGCTTTTACCGCCACTTTTTACACACAGGCGGCGCAGTTTGCCAACATGCCTCGCGTCATATGGAGCTGGCGCGTCAATTTCGCGCCTGGGTCTGGATGCGCTGTAGCATAATATTGAGTAACAGAACACTTATGCGCCCGATTGTCCCTAAGCAGGCACACATTGCGCAAGCGAGCCTGAGGTAGGGGCGAGGCGTTATCAACGATTGCCGACACACTATATTTATCATCATTCATTCTTAAGGTACAATAAGATATATACATATAGATGGCTGTTGGTCTAATAGCTCGGATCTCCTCCGCCTAAGCTGATGACGGAAGACGTTTTTACCTAAATAATTTTGTAAGTTTGCGTGAGTGATTTTGCGCCAGATTATATACGGCGCTAAGGCGTGTTGCCCCGCTCCCTGACTACAGAACGAAAATGATAAAGCAAGACTGGATTAATAAGGGCTTCGTCGACGAGCCCATACCGCAAGGCACAGACCTCAAGGCTGAGATTGTAAGGCTTAAGAAGGAGAAAGGAGCCCTGCTGATGGCGCACTATTACCAAGTGGGCGAGATTCAAGACATGGCCGACGTGATAGGCGACAGCCTCGCCCTGGCCCAGAAAGCCGTCGGAGTCAAAAATGACATCATTCTCCTTGCGGGTGTACACTTTATGGGCGAGACGGTCAAGATTCTCAATCCCGACAAGAAAGTTCTCATCCCCGACTTCAACGCCGGATGCTCACTCGCCGACAGCTGCCAGCCGGCCGACTTCGCCAAGTTCATTGCCGACCACCCTGGCCACAAGGTGATAAGCTACGTCAACACATCCGCCGAGATAAAGGCCATGACCGACGTGGTCGTCACGAGCACTAACGCACTCCAAATAGTTGAGAGTTTCCCTAAGGATGAGAAATTAATCTTCGGCCCAGACCGGAATCTCGGCTCGTACATCAACTCTAAGACCGGCAGGCGAATGCTGCTGTGGGACGGAGCGTGCCATGTACACGAGCAGTTCTCGCTCGAGAAGATCATAGAGCTCAAGAGGCAGTTCCCCGATGCGGAGCTCATAGCCCACCCGGAGTGCAAACACCAAGTGATCGTCCTGTCCGACTTCGTCGGCTCCACGGCCGCGCTCCTCAGTCACATCGGCAAGAGCAAGTCAAAGAGGTTCATCGTAGCCACCGAGAGCGGCATACTCCACCAGATGCAGAAGTCATACCCCGACAGGGACCTGATACCCGCGCCGCCCATGGACTCCACATGCGGTTGCAACAATTGCAACTTTATGAAGCTCAACACGCTCGAGAAGATTTTCTTGACGCTCAAGAATGAGTGGCCGGAAGTAATGGTTGACCCTGAAGTTGCTGCCAAGGCGCGCAGGCCGATAGACGCCATGCTAAGCCTTTCGGCAAATCTCGCAAAGTAGCTCGGCGGCACGGTCATACCATAATCTCACAGCTCGTTTATGATAAAGATTCTACTCGTCGAGGACAATCTGATCAGCCAAAAGATGATGTTCTACACCTTCAAGGCCGCCAACCTGACAGCCGACGTGGCAGCCGACGGCGACGAGGCCGTCTCCATGGCCTCGGCGACAGGCTACGACGTCATCCTGATGGACATAATGATGCCAGGGAAAAACGGATACGAGGCGACTGTCGACATCAGGGCCGCCGAGGCCGCCAGCGGGCGCAAGGCTTACATCATAGGGCTGACTGGCAACGTGTACGACTCCGAGAGGCAGAAGTGTCTCGCCGCAGGCATGGACGCGTATATGCCCAAGCCATTCGACATCGACGTTTTTAGGGAAATCCTGTCAAGAAACGGAATCGCGTCGTTCTGACGCGCATCCGCTGGAGAGGATTCGAGAGACACACATCTTTTGCATTGGACATAAGGAAAGAGAACGAGATTCCCGATCAGGAACTCGACCGCAAACTGCGGCCGCTCACTTTTGACGACTTCACTGGCCAGTCGGCCGTCGTGGACAACCTGCGAATATTCGTCGCCGCGGCAAAGATGCGTGGCGAGCCCCTTGACCATACCCTGCTTTACGGACCTCCGGGCCTCGGTAAGACAACCCTATCGGCCATCATTGCCAACCAGCTCGGCGTGAACATGAAAACAACGAGCGGGCCTGTCATCGACAAGCCGGGCGACCTGGCAGGGCTGCTCACTTCCCTTGAGCCGAACGACGTCCTTTTCATCGACGAGATTCACCGCCTCAGCCCCGTTGTCGAGGAGTATCTCTACTCGGCCATGGAGGATTTCAAGATTGACATCATAATAGACAAGGGGCCGGGCGCGCGAACCATCCAGATTGACCTCAACCCCTTCACCCTCGTGGGCGCGACCACGCGTAGCGGCCTGCTCACGAGCCCGCTCAGGGCCAGGTTTGGCATAAAGTGCCACCTGGAGTATTACGATGTCGACACGATATCTAAAATCGTAAAGCGGGCGGCCGGCATTCTCAAGGTGCCTATCGACGACGACTCGTGCAGCGCCATTGCCCTGCGCAGCCGCGGGACGCCACGCATAGCGAACTCGCTCCTGCGCCGGGTGAGGGACTTCGCCCAGGTGGTGGGCGAGGGGAGGATTGAGACCGACATAACCCGCAGGAGCCTCAATGCGCTCAACATCGATGAGTTCGGGCTCGACGACCAGGACATTAAGATTCTCCTCACTGTCATAGACAAGTTCGGCGGCGGCCCCGTGGGCGTTTCGACCATAGCCACGGCCGTCGGCGAGGACCCCGGCACTGTCGAGGATGTCTACGAGCCTTACTTGATACAGAGTGGCTTCATAAAGCGTACTCCGCGCGGCCGGGTGGCCACTCCGCTCGCATATAAACACACGGGGAGGACAGGCTATCACGACGACGGCCCCAACCTTTTCAATTACGCTGACGACGGCTCTGAAGCATAGCACGCTGACGAAGCCCGCGACGCGCGGCGACAAATAAGAAAGCAAAAACACCTCAACAACGGTGGGCAAGTTGAAAACATTGGCCTCAGACACTGTTGTCTACGGCCTCAGCACCATCCTCAGCCGTCTTATCGGCTGGCTTATGATGCCTCTTTATGTCAGGGTGGTCTCTCAGGCCGTCTATGGCACTTTCTCTTACGTTTACAGCTGGATCGCCATCCTGCTCGTGGTCGTCACGCTCGGCTTTGAGACCGGATATTTCCGCTTCGCGAACGACGGTAACAGGGACAGCCTCCTTGGGACACTCTCCAAAAAAGTGTTCCTTTTCGGCCTCGTCCTGGTTCTTTTCTGCGCTTTCTTCCCTCGGGCGGCCTGCTCCCTGCTCGACTTCGACTTCGGCCCCCAAAGCGGGGTTTACGTGGTCATAATGGCGTCCATAGTTCTTCTCGACTCCTATAACGCCATCTTCTTCGCCGAGCTGAGATATATGCGGAGGTCGATTGAGTATGCCCTCTTACGGCTGGCACAGGTGCTCATAAATGTGCTGCTGACTGCCTTTTTCCTGTTCTTCCTGCGCCATCAGGGCGGCTTTTTCTCATCCGTCGACGACATAACATATATGATGCTCGCCAACCTGGCCGGCTCGCTTTTCAGCACTTTGTGGTTTTTCCGCCGTATTGTGGCAGTCATGCCTTACTCCGATCCCTCGCTGCTGCGCAAGGCTCTGCTGTACAGCCTTCCCCTTGTCGGGATGGGTTTCTTCGGCCAGGCGAACACTAATATCGAGAAGATACTCATAAAGCACCTGGACCCTGGCGTCGACCCGCTCGCCTCTCTTGGCGTCTACGCCGCCTGCTACAAGATCGGCGTGCTGATGAGCATATTCACGCAGAGCTTCCGTATGGCTTTCGAGCCCTTCTTTTTCAAGGAGAACAAGGACCGCCAAAAGACGGACATATATGGCCCCGCGCTCAAGTGGTTCGTCTACTTCGGCTTGCTTATTTTTGCCGGCGTAATGCTATTCATGCCACTGCTTAGGCGGATATTGCCCGCCGACTATTACGACGGGACAAGTATCATACCTTGGATACTTGTCGGGCAGCTCTTCTTCGGCGTTTATTATTCACTCTCGCTGTGGTATAAGCTTACAGACCGCACGTATTGGGGCATAATAATGAGCATCGTAGGGCTTGCTGTCAACACTTGCCTCAACTTCATCCTTATCCCCCGTGTAGGCTATATAGGCGCCGCGTGGTCGACCTTCGCGGGCTATGCTGTCATGATGCTGCTCACGTACATTCTCGGTCAGCACTATTTCCCTGTGAAATACCCGGTCAGGAGGCTCGTGTTCGTTGGGCTCGCGGTTATTATTTTAGTCATGTGCCTCTGTATGCTCATAGAGGCTGTTGGCGGAGTGTGGCCGCTCGTATCAATTGCAGGTTGCCTTGCCGTGGTTTGCCTCATAGCCATTGTGGAGCGCAAAGAGATTATGCCGGCGATGGTCCGACTGTCCGGTCGGATGACCAGAAGGCGTTAGTGTTTAACAATTTAACAGCTTTAAGAGATGAAAGTCCTCATAGTAAATAAGGGAGACAATCCGATGCCGGCCTATGCGACGCCAGGCGCGGCGGGGCTCGACCTGCGCGCCGACCTCAAGGAGGACGTCGTGATAGCTCCGCTGGGTCGCGCGCTTGTCCCGACCGGCATATACATCCAGCTGCCTTATGGCTACGAGGCCCAGATACGCCCTCGCAGCGGACTTGCGGCAAAGAGCGGCGTAACCGTGCTTAATTCGCCCGGCACAATCGACTCCGACTACCGTGGTGAGATACGGGTCATACTTGTCAACCTCTCGGATAAGCCTTTCACAGTCCGCCACGGTGAGAGGGTCTGCCAGATGGTGATAGCCCGTCACGAGGTTGCCGAGCTCGTACCCGTCGAGCGGCTCGAAGGGTCGGAGAGGGGTGAAGGCGGTTTCGGCCATACCGGCGTCAAGTAGCCGAAGCCCGGCATCTGCCTCACTAATGTACATCATGAGACGTTATCATTTTAATAGTTTTCACTTTATGCGTCGCCATCTCGTCATACTGTCCTTGCTCGCCCTGCTGCCTTTCCGGGCCTTGTGTCAGAACGTTTCTCCGCTGGGAGGAATAGACACCGACAATTTCCTCTTCGACAATATGTATCTCGAGGCAGTACATTCGAAGCTCATAGGCGATTACAACACTTCGTTCGACAGGCTCAAGATGTGCCGCAAGCTCAACCCGCAAAGCGCGGCGGTGCTTTATGAGGCGGCCACCCTGCTGGCCTATAGCGGAAACTACGAATATGCGGCCCAATACGCGCAGACAGCCGTACAGACCGACACTACCAGAAACGACAATTACGTCAACCTTGCCCTGCAGTGCCTCGTCAAGGCTGGTAAGCTCGCCGAGACGCTTCCGCTCTACGACACTCTGATTGCCCGCAATCCCCTCGACGCCGACAGGAGCAGACTAATGAAAGTGGCTGTGCTCCAGAGGCTTGCCAAGTATGACGACGCTATGGCCGAGCTTGACAGGATATCCGATGACGACGAGGATACATACATCCAGTCTCAGATTCAGAAGTCACTCGTCTTCAAGCAGATGGCGAAAAAGGGCAAGCAGAGCAAGATTCTTAAGAAACTCGTTGCCAAATACCCAGAAAACGTACAGGTAAATTTCCAGTACTCCCACTACCTATATGAGGAGGGAGACTATGACGGTGCCATACGTTACTGCTCAAAGGCTGCCTCCCTGCCCAAGGGAGACGCTTACCTCTTCGTGCTCGCGGATATTTACCAGAAGCAGAAGATGGACAGCCTCTACGCGAGGACAGCGCTCCAGGCCTACTCGAGTCCCGAGATTGATGTAGACGCCAAGCTTGCGCAGCTTTATGACATCATGAACAGGCCCGACCAGATGATGCAGAATGCGAATTGGAGGGCGTTCTTCGATAACGTCTACACTTCGCTAATACGACAGTATCCTGAGGATGCCCAGGTCTGCGCCGTGGCGCACAATTATTATTACAGCACAACCGACAGAAAGGCCAAGGCTACAAAGCTACTCGCCGACTTTGTCTCAGACGGACACGGCTCAGAGTACATATGGCGAAACCTCTTATTCGACTGCCAGCAAAACTCTGACTACGAACGCCTTGAGTCTTATTCGCGCCAAGCCATAGAAGATATGCCGGAAAGCCCGTTATTTCACCTCGTCCTGGGGCAGGCGCTCCAGGCGAAGGATGATTACGCAGCCGCGCTTGCTCAATACCAGTCAGCTTTCGCCATGTACGACGCCAACAGGGGCAGCGACGACGAGTCCAACCGCTCCTTTGCGCTCCACGGCATGGCCCAGTGCTACACGAGCCTCGACAGCATTAGCCAGGCCTTCGCTGTCTACGACCAGATTCTCAGTGAGAACGACAACGATCCCGTCGCGCTAAACAACTACGCCTATCGGCTCGCCATCGCAGGTCAGCAGCTCGGCCGTGCCGAGAAGATGAGCATGAAGTCGTTGAACTCCAAGCCGCTCAACCCGACATATCTCGACACTTATGCCTACGTCCTGCTCAAGGAGGGGAAGATGGCGGAGGCACTTTTCGTAATGGAGAGGTGCATGGAGCAATATGGCGATGAGGCATCGGCCGAGGTGCTCGACCATTATGCCGACATCCTGATTGGCAACGGACATAAGGACAAGGCTATAGAGGTATTGAAATCGGCATTGGCAAAAGACCCTGACAATCAAGATTTAAAACAGAAACTCAGCAATGTCGAATCTGTTCACGAATAGCAAGTGCGCACGCCGCGCGCTCTTAACAGCCCTTTTTGCGGCCTCTCTCTGCCTGCAGTCTTGCCGCAGCTCGCGCATAGGCTCCGAGAGCAAGAACTCCGTCTTGGCAACGCGCAGGAGCGAGGTGCTCGAAGTGCTCTCCGACGCCGAGAGCCGCGTGGACGTGACGGCCTACGAGGCAAAGAACGCTAAAAGCTCCGTAACCATGGGTGGCAAGAGCGTAAACCTCAGGGCGAACGTATCGTTCAGCAGGGGCGGCGATACCAAGATTGCGGCGCGACTTGTCTTTCCGCCGGTCAGTGTGGGGCAGGTCGTAGTCTCAGACAAGTGCGCGAAAGTCTCCAGTAAGTACCTTGACAAGAACCCCACCGTCAAGCTGCCGGCTTGCGTCAACGACATGCTCCAGTCCGCACTGCTTGGCAATCTGCCACCTGTCTACGAGTATTTCGGCGACGATGACTTCTCAAAGTTCGGTATATTCCTGACGGCCGACGACAAGTATATGCTCACAAGGTCTGAGCGAGATATAAGCGTGACTCTGGGTATAAATGGCGAAGATAAGACACTTGCGAGTATACATGTAATATTCGCAGGTTTTGATGCCCGTTTTAAAGTAACGGGCTACAAAAGGTTCAGCGGAAAGCTGCTACCCTCAAAAATCGACGTTTCCGTAATCCAGTCATCCGACAAGTCCGCCACGAAGGCCGAAATTGAAATTTCGGATGTAACTTTGTACACCGAATGATATAGACAGCGAATATGCGTATTATCCCGCTCATAATCCCCCTCCTTGCTCTTCCTGTGCTCGCCACCGCCCAGGTTGAGAAGAAGTCTCTTGACGACCTCAACAGGGAGAAGGCAAAGCTCCAATCCATCATCGAGCAGAACAACAAGATGATGGAGGAGTATAAGGCGCGCAAGAACAACGAGATGATGCGCATATCGATGGTGGACAACAAGATTGCCAAACGCCGACAGCTTATTGACGTCTACAACAGCGAGATTGAGGCCTATAACGGTCAGATTAGGCTTCTCAACAACCAGATAGACTCCGTCGCGAAGGTTATGAAGAGGCAGAAGCAGGAGTACGCCGACATCCTTAGGCAGATGCAGGCCCGCGGCAAGGGTTACTCGCCGCTCGCTTTCATGCTCTCGTCGCAGTCATTCAACCAGAGCTACCGGCGATATTTGTTTATGAGGCAGTACTCCGACTACCGCAAGACCCAGTTCGCTAAGCTCGAGGAGTCGAAGACCCACCTCGCCAGCCTCAAGGTCGGAGTGTCCGAGAAACTCGTGGCCATCAACCAGGTGCTCGCCAAGGTGAAGGACGAGACGTCGCGTCTCAACACAGAGCTTTCAGCCCGCCAGAGCAATGTCGACCAGATAAGCAAGAGCCAGGGCGACCTGCAGAAGCAGATTCAGACGGCTCAGACGCAGAGCCGCAAACTCGATGCGCAGATAGCCGCCGTAATAAAAGAAGAGGCGGAAAAGGCTCGCAGAGAGGCCGAGGAGGCCGCTAAAAAGCAAAAGGCGAAGGGTGGCTCACCCAAGGAAATTGTGGCGAAAAACGCGGCATCTGAGCCGCTTTCCGAGCAGATACTCGAGAACAAGGGCAGGCTGCCGTGGCCAGTTAGGAGCTTCGTCATCACAAGCCAGTTCGGCGAGCATGACCACCCCCTCGTGCCACAAATCAAGATAAGCAACAACGGGGTCGACATAGACGTCCTCGCGAGTAAGGATGTGCACCCGGTGCACAAGGGAAAGGTGTCGCGAATCATCGTTGTGCCGGGCAGCTGCGCCACCATCATCGTGCGCCATGGCGACATACTCACCGTCTACTCAAACCTCGAGGAGGTCTACGTCAAGAAAGACCAGGACGTCGATGTATACACCAACCTCGGAAGGGTCTATGCCGGCGACGGCATCAATTCAAACATCCTTCATTTCGAGCTGTGGAGGGGCGAGGTCAAGCAGAACCCGGAGCTGTGGCTTCGCAAACAGTAGGGTGGTCAAAGTGGTTTTTGTATATTTTTATGTAATTTTCGTATCTCTTGACAATATCGGGCTATAACAAATAGCGGTAAGCATCCGTATAATAGCACACTTATAGATACTAAAGCTTTCACGCAGGTAAATGAACACGATTAACTTAGACGAGACGCTTGAGTTAGACTCTGAAATGGCCAGCCTTGGTAAGGTTGAGAAGATGATTGACAGCCAGTCTCAGATGCTTAACATAGACGATGACGTCTATGGCAAGTATATGCTTTCCGTCGTCGAGTGCGTGAACAACGCCATTGTGCATGGCAACAAATTAGACAAGAGCAAGAAAGTTCATATACACTATCATATTACTAATCAACGTATTGAGGTGACTGTTGCCGACGAGGGCGATGGCTTCGACCCGGATTCGCTCCCCGACCCCACAGCCGAGGAGAATATTGAGAAAGAGTGTGGCCGTGGCATTTTCCTCATAAGGAACTTGAGCGACGAGGTCGTCTTCGAGGACCACGGTCGGCGGGTCTCCATGATTTTCAACCTGCAGTGATAAACTTCGAGTGCGAGGACGTCAAGCTTAACCTTAAGAACAAGCTCATCCTCAAGAAATGGATTAAGCAAGTGGCCGAGAGCTACGGCTTCAAGACTGGTGACCTGACTTATATATTTTGCTCCGACGACAAGATTCTTGAGGTCAACAGGCAATATCTTAACCACGACTACTATACCGACATCATAACGTTCGATTATGATGAGGCCGATGTCGTCAGCGGTGACATGTTCATATCAGTCGATACCGTAAAGACGAATGCGGAGCAGTTCGCACCCTCATTCGAGGAGGAGCTGCACAGGGTAATAATACACGGAGTCCTCCACCTTTGCGGACTAAAGGATAAAGCGCCCGACGACGAGAAGAAGATGAGGGCGGCTGAGGAGAAGGCGCTCGCCATGTTGGCGGATCTGTTCGCCCAAAAATAGATAGAATCATTGCCGGGGCGGCGTCGTGTTGCGGCGCGGCCCCGATGTCGTTATATGAGCTGCGCGTGGCGTGAGATATTTGCCATGTCGCAGTTTTGGTCGTGATGAGCCGTCATATAGGCATTTTGCATTGTTCTTCTCTATTCCGACAAAGATTAAGCGGCATTCATCGCCTAAATCGTAAAAGCTTTTCTACTGTTTAGTTTTCCGTCACTCAATAATAAAACTTTCTCCTTAAAATATATGCGATTCACGTACGACGTCATTGTGATAGGTGCCGGTCATGCCGGATGCGAGGCTGCAGCCGCAGCCTCCCGACTCGGAGCCGACACCCTCCTCATAACTCTCGACTTGACCAAGACCGCCATGATGAGCTGCAACCCCGCGGTCGGAGGTATAGCAAAAGGTCAGATTGTCCGTGAGATTGACGCCCTCGGGGGTATGATGGGCAAGGTGACCGACGCCACGTCCATTCAGTTCCGAATGCTCAACATGAGCAAGGGGCCTGCCATGTGGTCTCCGCGTTCGCAGTGCGACAAGACGCGCTTCTCGCTCGAGTGGAGGAGGCGGCTCGAGGCGTGCGACAAACTTAGCCTGTGGGCAGACTCCGTCACATCTCTCTTGATTGAGGAGGGAGAGGTGAAAGGTGTGAGGACAAAGCTTGGCGTGGAGTTCTTGGCTAAGGCGGTGGTGTTGACTGCCGGTACTTTCCTCAACGGCCTCATCCACGTCGGCCGAGTGCACTATTCCGGTGGCAGGATGGGCGATGAGGCGGCATTCAACCTCTCGGACCAGATAAAGGGTTTGGGAATATCGACGCTGCGCATGAAGACAGGCACACCCGTAAGGATTGACGGCCGGACGATAGACTTCAGCAAGGTTGAGCGCCAGGACGGAAACCTTGAGGGACACAGGTTCAGCTACTCGCCGCTTGCCAAGAGTCCTCTCACTCAGATGCCGTGCTACATAACATACACCAATCCAAAGGTGCACAGAATTCTCAAGTCCGGCTTCGACGACTCTCCACTCTACAATGGGACAATCAAAAGCATCGGGCCGCGCTATTGCCCGAGCATAGAGACCAAGCTCGTAAACTTTGCCGACAAAGACCAGCATCAGCTATTCCTCGAGCCCGAGGGCGTCGACACGGTGGAGTATTACCTCAACGGGTTCAGCAGTTCGCTGCCGCTCCATACGCAGATGGACGCCATTGCGCACATCCCTGGCCTTGAGCATGCCCAGATTTTGCGCCCTGGCTACGCCATTGAGTATGACTTTTTCGACCCGACTCAGCTTTACCATTCCCTTGAGAGCAAAGTGATACGCTCACTCTTTATGGCAGGCCAGGTCAATGGCACGACCGGCTATGAGGAGGCAGCAGGCCAAGGGCTGATGGCAGGAATCAACGCCGCCCTTAAGATACAAGGGCGCGAGCCGTTCGTACTTATGAGAGACGAGGCTTACATAGGCGTGCTCATTGATGACCTCGTCACGAAGGGGGTCGACGAGCCGTACCGTATGTTCACAAGTCGAGCGGAGTACAGAATCTTGCTGCGTCAAGACAATGCCGACGACCGCCTCACGCCAAGGGGTAGGGAGATTGGCACAGTCTCGGCCGAGTCGTTTGAGAGGCATCAGAGGAAAGTGTCACTCAGGGAGCGCATGCTCTCTGTCATTGACGGCAAGCTTCTAAAAATGGACAAGCTGAACCCAATACTCGAAAGACTCGGCACTACGCCAGCTTCCGAATCTATCAAAGCTTCTCAAGCTCTTGCCCGTCCACAAGTCCACCTGTCCGACCTGATCCCCCTGATACCAGAATTACGCAAGATATCCGACGAGGCGGGAGACCTCTCAGCTGAAGTCCTTGAGTCCACCGAGATAAACGTCAAATATGGGGGATACATATCAAAGGAGAAGCAGCAAGCAGAAAAGATACTACGCCACAACAACATACCGCTCCGAGGCCGAATTGACTATAAAAATGTAAAGGCCCTGAGTTTTGAGGCACGTGAGAAATTGACGCGCATAGATCCCGCCACAATCGACCAGGCGATGCGAATACCCGGAGTGTCTCCGAGCGATATATCCATACTGCTCGTCCTTCTGGGAAGATAAAACCACATAGCCCTTCACGAGACTTCCGTCAGGACGGTTTCACGTGGAACGAATATCTTATATTGCGAAATTATAAATCAGAGCTTCTTGTTTGGTTAATTTGGACGCAATGGACGCTTGCTTAGATTACAGATTGAAACTTGATGACAAATGATAAATACAATAAGAGCCAACTACGTTGACATAGTCAAACGCTGTATATATACAGCTGACATTACTTTTGGCAAGAGAATCTCCGATATCTCGGTCGTAAGCCCAGAGCCTACGAGAGGCCTGCCTTACTGTGTGCCGGGCCTTATCGACTCGCACGTCCACATAGAGAGTTCCATGCTTACGCCCCAGCGCTTCGCGGCCATGGTCATCCCCCACGGTACTATCGGGGTGGTATGCGACCCTCATGAGATTGCCAACGTCTTGGGCGAGGAGGGCGTCCGCTATATGATGGACGACGCCGGCAAGTCTCCTCTGCATTTCTATTTCGCGATTCCATCGTGCGTGCCAGCAACACCTTTCGAGACAAACGGGGCGGACTTTGGCCCGCGCGAGATAAGCAGGCTCATGCCGAGGGCGGTGGCCCTTGCCGAGATGATGAACTACCCGGGATTGCTCGCGAAGGATCCCAAAGTGATGGCCGAGATGGAGGTGGCGAAAAAGGCTGGTAAACCCGTTGATGGACACATCCCCGGAATAACCGACGAGAGGCTCGCCAGATACGTCAACGCCGGCGTGTCCACTGACCATGAGAGCTATATGCTCGATGAGGCACTCGCCAAAATCTCGCTCGGTATGAAGATTCTAATAAGGGAGGGCAGCGCGGCCAGAAATCTCGAGGCTTTGCTGCCCCTTTTCAAGACCAACGTGGCGGACATCATGGCATGCACTGACGACGCGCACCCCGACGACATAATGGCCCGGGGGCATATAGACAAGTTTTATAGGAGGGCGCGCAAGGAGGGCGTCGGAGTGTTTGACATTTTCAGCGTACTATCTTCCAACCCGATAAGCCACTATAAGCTCAAAGCCGGCCGTGTCCAGGTGGGCGACGTGGCCGACTTCGTCCTCATTGGGGACCTTGACCTTTACGATGTGCGCGAGGTGTATATTGAAGGGCGCAGAGTATTTGCCGACGGCGGGTTGACTTACTCCCCGTCGCGCTCGGGCAGGATTAACCGTTTTGCCGAAAGGTCATTCACCGATGCCGATTTCACAGTCTTGTCCCCGTCCGACAGCCCGAGGTTGCGCGTCATCAGGATTGTGAAGGATCAGCTGGTCACGGAGTGTGACGTGTGGGCGCCGAGAGGGGTGGGGCGAGGCTGCGCGGTAGACTCGTCGGCTGCCGAGGATATCATGAAGATCGCCGTTGTCAACAGGTACGACGCCTCAAGCCCGGTTGTCAATGGTTTCATTTCGGGCACGGGTCTCTGCCGTGGCGCCATGGCTTCGTCCATCGCTCACGATTCGCATAATGTTGTGATAATAGGGTCCGACCCTGCCTCTATGCGCATTGCCGCCGACGCCATATTCAAGATGAAGGGCGGCATTGTTGTCGTGTCGCCGTCCGGCAGGCTGACCAAGCTGGCTCTCCCGGTGGCAGGCCTCATGACGCCGCGAGACAGCGAGGTCGTGGCCGACAAATATCAGAGGCTCATAGAGGTCGCTCACCGTGATTGCGGAGTCGGGTTAGCGTCGCCCTTTATGACGATGGCGTTCATGTCATTGCTTGTCATACCCAAGCTCAAGATTGGAGACAGAGGATTGTTCGATGTTGACAAATTCGGCTTCGTTGATCTCTTTATATAATATTAAATATGCTGTTGACTTATAATCATAAATATAGCATATAACATCCATAGCCCGTGGCCGATAAGTACACATATGCGTCGGATGCCGAGCGCCTTGCGCATCTCAAGCAACTGGTAAGCGTATTGCCGGATGAGCCGGGCGTTTACCAGTATTTCGATAAGACTGGCAAGATAATCTACGTCGGCAAGGCTAAGAACCTCAAGCGCAGGGTGTCGTCTTATTTCCTCAATAAGAAGCAGACGTGCAAGACCACCGTCCTCGTAAGCAAGATTTGCCACATTCACCACATCGTGGTCAACAACGAGGAGGACGCCCTCCTACTTGAGAATAACCTAATAAAGAAGCATAAGCCGCAGTATAACATCCTCCTCAAGGACGACAAGACCTACCCGTGGATAGCCGTGCTCAACGAGCCCTTCCCGCGAGTCATATCGACGCGCCGCCATGTGAGGGACGGAAGCACTTATTTCGGCCCATATCCGAGCGGCACGCAGCTGCGCGACTTGCTCGACATATTCAAGCACCTCTATCCTCTGCGCCAATGTGGGCTAAACCTGTCGCCCGAGCGCATAAAGTCAGGCAAATACGCCGTCTGCCTGAAGTATCACCTCAAGCTGTGCGACGGCCCTTGCGAGGGCAGGGTGTCCGAGGAGGCCTATGGCGCCTACATCCAGGGCGTGAAGGACATTCTAAGGGGAAATATTTCGCCGGTGCTGCGCCTGCTCAGGGGACGGATGAACGAGGCTGCGGAGAATTTGGAGTTCGAGCTGGCCGAGGAGATGAGGCGAAAGATAGAGCGTCTGGCCAATTACCAGAGCCGCTCGCTCGTGGCGGGCAATGGCATCATTAACTGCGATGTCTTCAGCCTCGCCCGCGATGACGATAAGGGTGAGAGCTACGTAAACTTCATGCGCGTGAAGGAGAGCCAGATCCTGTCGTCGTATACGATGACCTTCCGGCGCAAGCTCGATGAGGAGGATGCCGAGATTCTCTCGTTCGGCATCCAGAGCGTGAGGGAGACGAGCGGGATCCTGCAGCGCGAGATTGTCGTCCCCATATTGCCCGACACCGGGTTCTCAGGCATTTCGTTCGTCATTCCGCAGTCGGGCGATAAAAGGCGTCTGCTGGACCTGTCGGAGAAGAACGCGAGGCTCTTCAAGCTCGAGCTCCTCAAGCAGGAGGCCAACAGGAGCAGGGCGACGCGTGAGGACAAGCTTATGATCCAGATTAAGGAGCTGCTAAGTCTCCACACCATGCCGAGGCACATGGAGTGCTTCGACAACTCTAATATCCAAGGCACTAATGCCGTGGCGGCGTGCGTCGTCTACAGGGACGCCAAGCCGTGCAGGAAGGACTACAGGCTTTTCAACATAAAGACAGTTGAGGGGCCGGACGACTATGCGTCCATGTACGAGGTGGTCTATCGCCGATATTCCCGCTTGAAGGAGGAGGGGCGCCCTATGCCCGACCTCGTGGTGGCCGACGGCGGGGTGGGGCAGATGGAAGTTATACGTGAGGCGACAGAGTCTCTCGGCCTTTCCCTTAACATCATAGGCCTCGCCAAGGACTCTCATCACCGGACGAGCCAAATCTTAGTTGGTTTCCCGCCCAAGGTGGTCGGCATTGGCAAGAGTGACGCCGTGTTCCGTTTTTTTACACGTATGCAAGACGAGGTTCACCGCGTGGCGATAACATTCCACCGTAATAAGCGCAGCAAGTCGATGGTCTCATCGGAGCTTGACGAGGTGCACGGCGTTGGCCCTAAGACCAAGGAGGAACTCTTCAAGGCGTTCGGTGGCATAGAGTCAATTCGTCTGGCGTCTCTTGATGATTTGTCGAAAACGATAGGTAAAAGTAAGGGATTGTTAGTTTATGGCCATTTTCATCCCGATGAATCTTCTGAATTGAAAGATTAGCCTAATGTTCCACAAGGAACAGCCCGCACTTGAGTGCGTGCGGAAACGGTAATTTTTCAGAGGCGGCGTCTGCTTCCTCAGTGTCTTACGGAATACTGACATGCCCCGACGGCTGCGAGATTTTCTCGGCGAGTTGAATAGCCTGACAGGTAAGCCCGCACGCAAAGTCATGGTCAGCTGATAAGCTCCGCCTAATCGTGTTGCGCACGGGTCGCTTTTTAGGTAGTGATGTCCTATGATTGGAATGCCGGTTGTGGACCGCTGTTTATTTGGATAAGAACTGAGTTGACGGCTGTGCGTATTCTCAACATATTAGCATAACTTTGTGGAGCGGACGGACGGCGCACCCTCATGTGTTAAGCAGCCCCGCCATTCTGCAGTGGTAAAGAAACAAGACCAAAATGACCGATATAGAAATTGCTGACGCGGCAGAGAAACTGCCTATTAAAGACATTGCCGCCAAACTTGGCGTGCCTGAAGACGTGATTGAGCCATACGGCAGGCTCAAGGCCAAGCTCCCCCTCTCGCTCATTGACGAGGAGAGGGCGGCAAAGTCGAAACTTGTGCTGGTTACCGCCATCACGCCCACCCCGGCGGGCGAAGGCAAGACGACGGTCTCCATAGGCCTCGCCGACGGGCTGAGCCGCATAGGCAAGAAGACGTGCGTGGTGCTCAGGGAGCCGTCGCTCGGCCCCGTGTTCGGCATAAAGGGCGGGGCTGCCGGCGGCGGCTACAGTCAGGTGGTGCCGATGGAGGATATCAACCTCAACTTCACTGGCGACTTCAATGCCATCGAGAAGGCTCACAACCTCCTTGCCGCCATGATTGATAACTCCATCCATTTCGGGCCGAGAAGCTCTGTACAGATTGACCCGCGCACCGTGACGTGGAAGAGGGTCATGGACATGAACGACCGCGCCCTGCGCCGAATTGTGATCGGGCTCGGAGGCAAGTCGCAAGGTGTGCCGCGCGAGACGGGCTTCGACATAACGGCCGCCAGCGAGATTATGGCCATTCTCTGCCTCTCTAAAAATCTTAAGGATTTGCAAAAGCGGCTCGGTGACATATACGTCGGGCGCACATATCTCGGATCCCCGGTCCACGCCCGCGACCTCAAGGCCGAGGGGGCTATGACAGCCCTGCTAAAGGAGGCTATGATGCCCAACCTCGTCCAGACCCTCGCGCACACGCCCGCCATAGTTCACGGTGGGCCTTTCGCCAACATCGCGCAGGGGACCAACACCCTCGTCGCCACCAAGATGGGCCTCTCCTTTGCCGACTATGTGGTCACCGAGGCGGGTTTCGGATCTGACCTTGGCGCGGAGAAGTTCCTCGACATAAAGTGCCAGGCGGGTGGACTCCGCCCGTCGGCAATTGTGGTTGTCGCCACTGTCCGCGCCCTCAAGATGCACGGCGGCGTGAAGAAGGAGAATCTTGCCGCCGAGGATGTCGAGGCCGTAAGGGCGGGTCTGCACAATCTGGAGCGCCATGTGAAGAATATGCTGGGCTACGGCGTCAGGGTCGTGGTCGCCATTAACCAGTTCGCCACGGACACCCATGCAGAGCACGAAGCCGTCGCCGCCGCATGTCAGGAGTGGGGCGTGAGGGCCGTGGTGGCCAACGTATGGGGCGAGGGCGGCCAAGGCGCCGAGGCTCTGGCCAGCGCCGTGGCCGACGAGGCCGAGAGCGGCAAGAGCTGCTTCAAGCCCCTGTACTCGTGGGCCGAGTCGCTCGAGGAGAAGATAAACAAGATTGCCAAGTGCATCTATGGCGCCGAGGACGTGGAGTTCGCTCCCAAGGCGTTGAAAGACCTTGCCGAGGCCCACGAGATTGGTCTTGATGAGGCCGCCGTCTGCATCGCCAAGACGCAATACTCGTTCACCGACGACCCTAAGCAGGTGGCGGGCGAGCCGGGCAGGTTTACGCTCCATGTGCGCGCCGTCGAGCTGGCGGCCGGGGCGCGATTCATCATACCGCTGACAGGCGAGATGATGAGGATGCCAGGCCTCCCGCTACATCCCGCCGCTGAGGGTATGACGGTCGACGAGGACGGCCATATAAGCGGTCTAAGCTGAGGCTGAGGAAGAATAATCAAGCTGCACCCGGAGGCTCGGAAAACGAGGCTTCCGGGCGCGTTTTTTGTGTGGTTATATGATTGGCGAGCCGACGCCCGTTGTCCGCAACTTGCCGTTCCGGCGGTTTGTTGCAGAGGTGAATTTTGGGCGGCGGATTAACATATTTGCGGGAAAAGTATATGTTTGCGGAGCGGATAGGGCAAGGCTCTTTCCGTGACATACATAGAAGCGTTATGCTCGTCTTGTAATTTGGAAACCTAGGAAATTTTCAAAATTGCGTACAAGGATTCGCATAGCGGTTCTCACGCTATACGCGTGGGACTGCTGTTCCATACCTGTACTCAAGGTTTTCCTAGGACCTCCAAATTACACGTGGGCGCACAGTTCCACGTTTCTTTTTTTTTGTAACGTCTCACTTGGGGGCTGGGTGAGGCACAAGGAGGTCCTAGGATATGGATATTTCTTATGAGGTGAAAAAGCACGAAGAGCAGCAAGGTAGCGTTGGTTACGGGTGTTTCACTCAGTGCAATGTTAACACGAACTACGGTGAGGCTACGTGGTGCTGCACGAGGCAGGCTTCGTAGAATTTTAGGGGCGTAAGGTCACGTTTGTTGGCCTTGCGCCCTGTTCTTTTATTCTACCGATATGAAGGTTAACAGGCACATTTCACTCGACACGAGGTTCAACCTCCCCACCGACTTAAGCTCCGTGCGCCACAAGGGCAAATGGATTATATGCGCGCCCGAGTGTTTCAACTACATAGTGTTAGCCAACGATGCGCAGCGCGACTTTTTCTTCCTTCTCAAGGACTTCACGCTGGGCGAGGCTCGCTCGAGAATCGATATATCTGACGATGACGCTAAGGCTGTCCTTGTACAGGTGGTCGCCAAGCGTTTTGAGGAGAGCCGCCCTCCTAAGGCCATTGGCGACCTGCAGCTCCACTTCTACCTCACCAACGCGTGCAACCTGCGCTGCCGGCATTGCTATATGTTCAGCGCCGCGAGGAGGGAGAATGAGTTAAGCCCCGACGAGGTAGAGTCTATTCTCAGGAGTTTTGCCTCAGGGGGCGGCAAGATTGTCATATTCTCTGGCGGCGAGGTCGCCACGCGCCCCGACCTGCCCGATATTCTGCGCTGCGCCCGCAGTCTCGGCCTCAACGTGAACATAATGACCAACGGCACGCTATGGACGGAGAGGATGGTAAGCGAGCTCGCCCCGTTCCTCTCCTCCGCCCAGGTGAGCATTGACGGGTATGACGAGGCTTCGAACGCCAAGGTGCGCGGGGCGGGCAACTTCAAGAAGTCGATTGACGCCGTCGACAGTTTCCTCCGCCGCGGTGTCAAGGTCGTGGTGGCCGTCACCCCGTGGTATGACGAGAGCCTGTTCGGCCATAAGGACGACTTCCTCTCGTTCAAGCATGCCATGCTCAAGAAATATGAGGGCCTGCCGCTTGAGTTCAAGTACACGTCCGACATAATGAAGGGGCGCGATCTGCATCTGACGAAAGAGCAGCACCAGCGTTATTTCGACTTTATGCAGGAGGTCTCCAACGCCGATTTGGGAAATCTGTATGCTGAGAATTTCATTTTCAATCAGCGGAACAAAGTCGTGAAAGACTGCTGGTGCACATTCGGGCATCTGACCATATCCTCCGATGGCGACGTCTACCTCTGCGGCAAGGTGAATATGGTCAAGCCCCTTTGCAATGTGAGGAGGACCAGCATGGAATCCATAATGAGGGTCGCCGCAAAGGGTAGGGAGCTTGCTAAGGTTCAATATCTCAACCCGTGCGGAAATTGCGAGCTTAGGTTCATTTGCGGGGCCGACTGCCGTATAGACCATTTCGAATGGTTCCGCGACAGTGCCGACATAGCTGACAGGCCGCTAACACCCGGTCAGTTCAGCCGCAGGTGCGACATCTCGGTGAAGCAACGCTACTATGACCTTATGATTGAGAATAACGATAGGCTGTTCCAATAGGGGTCATCACCCGCGTGTAAAACAGCGCGCCGCGAATCTTACGATTCGCGGCGCGCCTGCGTCTATGTCGTATGGATATAAACCTTCAGGTAGCCTCACACTGCGGCCGCCTTGCATGCTATCTCGCAATTGAGGAACGACCAGTAGTTGCTCATGACTGTCTCGTAGCGCAGGTCGCCCCACAGCCCGCCAAGAACGGCTGCTCCGCCGAAGCCCATCTCGCTCACGTAGCCCATGGCCTCCGGCGTTATCCCGCCAAGGGCCACCACACGGCGGTCTATCACGCCGCGGTCGTGAGCCGTGAGGAGCTCGTCAGTGCCGAAGCCGGCCTTATAGCCGTGCTTTGATATGCTGTCCAATATCGGGCTGAGGAACACGTAGTCGACACTGCGGAGCATAGGCTGCACCTCGGCGAGAGTGTGGCACGACGCGCTGATCCTGCCGTCCCAGTCCTCGGGCGCGGGAGCGTGACCCGCGCTCAGGTGGTAGCCGCCCACCTCGAGCCTCGCGGCGAGGTCGGCGAAGTAGTGGATGGTAAGCCTGTCGTGAAACTCAGGGTTGATGCGCATCACGAGCCTCTCCACGTCGGCCTCGTTGGCGTCGGGCTTGCGGATGTGGAGCAGCGGCAGCCCCTGCTCGAAGAGAGCGTTTATTATGCGCGCCTCGCCGTCGAAGAAGGTTGGCCAGCTTATGGCTATGAGCTTCATACTTTGATTTTTTGATACCTCGCAAATATATGAAATCTTTTCACAATATGATACTTTGTTGATTTTTATCGCGTCCATACGCCCTGATAATTGGTATTTATGCGTAAATTGAGTCGATGACCGGCTCCTATGTGGGGGCTGGTGGCAAGAAATTCATTTATTTATGAGGGTTATTATTGTTTTCATTGTAGGCATCATGCTCGGTGCCGCGGTGTCCCAGTGGTCCGCGGACAGGCGTCAGGACAAGATTGAGGAGGCTCTGCGAAAAATAATCTGCGGAGAGCCCATGGAGGTTGAGCAGGAAGAGGATGACGCCTCTGCAGAGGAGGTCGACGAAGACCACGGCCGGCGGCATTCCGGCGGTAAGACAGTTACAAGAGAGAAGGGCGAGCAAGTCGGCGGTGACGCTTTCAAAGTGAGAAAGGTTCTTGACAATGGCGACGCCCTGGCGTGGGACTGCCATAATTACAGCGTCACCGCACTATTTCCATCGCAAGACGGCAAGGAGTATTATGACGGTCAAATTATAAGGATTCCCGCAGGCAAATGCGCCCGCCAGATTGGAGTCTATAAGGGTTGGCTCAACCAGACGTACCCGATTGTCGAGATAAGCGATAAATAACGCCAAATATTTGACATATGAGTGAACAAATGCACAACGAGCCAAACAACGTCCCCACCGCCAAGAGCGCTGGTCTGCCCTTCTCGCAGGCTTTGGACTTTCTCGACCTTCACAGGGAGCTAGCCTTCGCCACGTCCGAATCTGGCGAGCCGAGGCTTCGCGCGTTCCAGGTGATGAAGATTGCCGTTGCCGGTGACGCGGTCGACCTCTATTTCGCCACTGCTCCTTTCAAGGCCGTCTATCGCCAGCTCATGTCGCAGCCATATGTGGAGATGCTTTGCGCGGCCGGCACCGTGTCCGTGCGTATGGGCGGCGCGGCCTCGTTCGACGTGCCGGATGATGTTCAGAGGGAGGTTTTCTCCGCTCCTGGCAACGAGATTCTGCCCCGCCTCTACCCCTCGTATGACGCTATGGCCTATTTCCGCGTGAGGCTGCGTTTCGTGGACTATTTTGATGATGCGCACACTCCGTGCGTATACGAGCATTATGACCTCTCAAAATAGCCTTTCCGAGCCGTTATTTGGCATTTTGAGCGAAAAAAGGACTCCAGCTTGCAGATGTCTTGCAAGCTGGAGTCCTTCTTTTCGCGGGGTAGCCTACTCCTTCACGGTAAATTGATCTTTGCCTGCGCCGCAGATGGGGCAGACCCAGTCTTCGGGCAATTCCTCAAAAGCCGTCCCCGGAGCTACTCCGGAGTCGGGGTCGCCGGTTGCCGGGTCATACTCATACCCGCACGGCTCACATACATACTTTTTCATGGCTGTGTTTGTTTTGTCTCCTTCTGATGTGAAGGATATTGGCTCACAGTATTCTACGGTAAGTATGCCTTTTTGTTGCGATTGCGCCCCTTTTGCCAATCTACCTCGCGTTTTTGGCTTTATCTCATCCTCCTTTTGTTCTTCCTCAGGTCCGGCTTGGACACGCCTTTGCCAGTCTTCTTTGCGAACTCGGCTTTGGCGGCCGCCATGTCGGCTTGGAAGTCGGCTGAGGCGTGCATGCGCGCCACGGCCGCCGCGCCGACCACTCGGCCCGCGTCGACGTCGCTCTGCCAATGCGCGCCGACAATCGTGCGGCTCTGCCCGTAGGCGTAGCCCAGCGAGAGTATTGAGTCCTGCGCCTCGGGGTCGAGCTCGGCCAGCACGAGGGCCACGCTCCACCCCATGGCCGTGTGGCCCGACGGGTACGAGCCGTTGCGCGACAGGCCAGCCTCGTGGTCGGGCGTCATGGTGCCCTGCCTCATGACCATGAATGGCCGGCGGCGCATATAGTGGTTCTTGGCGTGCCACGTGGCGTCGCCGCCAGTCCATGCCACGCATGCCACGAGGTGGTATATGTCCGGCGTGGAGTCGGGGCTAATAGTGAAGCCCATGGCCCGCGAGTAGTATTTGGCAATGTATTCGGCGCTATACTCGGCGTCGGCCTTGGCCTGAGCCCCGCGTCGCGTCGGGCGGGCGTCCAGGCCGCGGGTGTAGACAAGCCAGTCGTTGAAGAAAGACGCGTCCGACGTGTCGGGCGGAGCGGGCAGGTAGGCCACGCTGTTGGGCAGCTCGTCGTGGGTAAGGTAGGGGTGCGAGTCCCGTTGCGCGGCGGCGCAGGCGGCTATTGATGCGAAGCCGGCTGCAAGCATTGTCCTGATGTTCAAAATCTTTTGCATTGTCGCTTTTACGTAGGTTATTATTAACTTATTTTTGGTGCGAAAGTAGTTTTTCTTTTGCAGGTGCGCAATTTGCGAGACTCCCGTAAGCCGCCCTGTGTGGTGTTTTGTTATTGGTCACGCTGTGCGGCTCGAGTTGACCTGCCGATGACAAGTAATCAGCCCCGCCGCATCACACAAGAGATGCGGCAGGGCTCATGTTGTCGTCGGTTTTGCCAGACGGGATGGGGGGTAATCACGTAGTTCCCATGTGCCGTCGTCTTTCCTGGCTATTGTCACACGGCTTACTAGGGCTTGGAAAGTATACTATTATCGAATTATTCTCCGCTGTTTCTATTTTGAGGTTGCTCCTGTTCTCCTCGCAATATCCGCTTGTGGCGGCTAAGAATGCCTCGTCGATGTTGTCACCCTCTATAGTTAAATACGTTGTGAGCACTCTTGTGTTGCCGTTGGCAGGAGAGTACCGGAAGTCGTCAGAGTCGTCATCGCACCTGCATGCGGTGAGTATTACGGCTAAGATACCAAGGATGATTGCGATGCTTTTCATTTGTCAATTCTGTTATATGTTTTCAGACTAGTAATCATCATCACGTTGTTGTGATAAGCACAATCAGAACCGAGTCATGTGTTTCCATTAATGGCGTAATAGCCATTTTTCCCATTTCCAGCTGCCTTATTTCTTGCAGACTCCTCTGCAAAACCTCTCGTACTGCTGAAGATGTTGGCAATTTGTAAGGCTTGATTGCTATTTGCTCTGCTGTGTGTTGTTGTCGCGTTGTTCTCAGCTGGGGTGTTTGCTTCCAAAATTGGTACGTCGTCCTCAGCGCATGAGGATACGACTACCGTAGCTGCGATGAGTGTCCACATCCCCGTCCTTAATCTCATTCTTGCGCTTCGCATACGGGCGCATTATATAACTAACAGCTCATAAAAGGCGTGCGACTACTAATTGGTATTGACCGACGTGGGTTGAGATTTCAAGGTGACTAACAATATGATAAAACCCGCCCCTGCTGACAGTGACATTGTCTCAGGGGCGGGACTTGTTTTCTGTTCGGGTCCGGGA
>CAKVCS010000003.1 GCA_934725785.1 uncultured Bacteroidales bacterium
AGGCACCCGTGTGTGGCACTTCTCGCACCTTGTGGCCGGCTGCCGGGTGGGCCGCCGCTGCTCCATCGGGCAGAACGTGGTGGTCATGCCGACCGCTGTGGTCGGAGACGGGTGCCGCATTCAGAACAATGTGACCATCTATGACGGCGTCACGCTCGAGGACGATGTCTTCATCGGCCCGTCCGCCGTCTTCACCAATGTCGTCAATCCCCGCGCCTTCATACCCCGCAAGAGCGAGTACCGCCCGACAGTGGTGCGCCGCGGGGCCTCCGTGGGGGCCAACGCCACCGTGGTGTGCGGACACGAGGTCGGCGAGTACGCACTCGTGGGCGCCGGCAGCGTCGTGACGAGGGATGTGCCGGCCTTCGCCCTCGTGGCGGGGTGCCCGGCCCGCAGGGTGGGATGGGTGTCGCGCGCGGGCCATAGGCTACTTTTCGGGGCTGATGGACTCGCCACATGCCCCGAGACGGGCGAGGTCTACCGACTCACGCTCGGCAGCGGAGGGGAGGAGGGCGTGGCTCTTGCCAAAAGAAAGAATCAACCAAATGAACCATAGAATACTGCGTATGGCGGTGGTGGGCTGCGGCCACATCGGCCACCGTCACATCGCCATGATAGAGGCCAACCCGGACATGGAGGTGGCAGCCGTCGCCGACGTGCGCCCGGCCGATGAGTGCGGCGCCCCCGCGGGCGTGCCGTTCTTCCGCTCGCTCGACGCCCTCCTCGCCGAGGCCGGAGATGTCGACGTCGTCTGCGTCTGCACGCCAAACGGCCTCCATGCCACCCAGGCCGGCGCCATCCTCTCGCACGGCAAGAGCGTGCTCATAGAGAAGCCCATAGCCCTCTCAAAAGCCGACTCGGCTTCCATCCGCGAGGCCGAGGCCAAGTCGGCCGGCAGAGTCTTCACCGTCTTTCAGAACAGGTACACGCCAACTGCCGAGTGGCTGCACGAAGTGGTCAACTCCGGTCGGCTCGGGGTCATATCGTCCGTCGTCGTCAACTGCTTCTGGAACCGCGACGAGAGGTATTACAGGCCCGGCGGCTGGCACGGCACCATGGATTATGACGGAGGGACCCTCTTCACCCAGTTCTCTCATTTCGTCGACCTGCTCCTCTGGGTCTTGGGCGACGTCGAGGTCGTCTCGGCTCAGGCCGCGGACTTCGCCCACGGGGCGCTGACCGATTTTGAGGACACTGGGGCCTTCCTCTTCCGCACCGTCCGCGACAGGGCGGTCGGCGTCTTCTCATACTCGACGGTAACGCCCATAGAGAACTTCGAGTGCAGCATGGCCATTGTCGGCACACTCGGGTCCATTCGGCTCGGTGGCCCATACATGAGCGAGTTGCAATATTGCAACGTGCGCGGGCTCGAAGCTCCCACATTCACCCCGCCGCCCGCTGCCAACGACTATGGCGGCTACAAAGGCTCGGCGGCCAACCACGCCCGCGTCTTCTCGCGGCTCGCCGACGTGCTGCTGCGCGGGGCGGAGCCCTCCGTCATGCCAGGCTGGGCGGAGGGGGACCGCGTGGTGGACCTCATAAGCAGGGTCTACGCCTCAATGAGCCGCGACTTCCCTTCGTCTCAAAAGCTCATCTACAGGCCGTGACGGAAGGGCGGGATACTATGCGGCCGGGCGGCGCGCTTACGGTCTCTGTGACGGGCTTGGGCTACGTCGGCCTGCAGCTCGCCCTGGCCTTCGGCCGCGTCTGCCACGTCGTCGGCTACGACATCTCCGCAGGACGGGTGGCCGAGCTTCGCCAAGGGGTGGACTCAAACCGCGAGGCCGGCCCCATGGACTTCGAGGGGCGCGACGTCGAGTTCACCTCCGACCCATCCCTCCTCGCCTCGGCCAACTTCCACATTGTGGCGGCCCCGACCCCTGTCGACTCCGCCCGCGAGCCCGACCTCTCAATGCTTCTTGCCGCCATGCGCTCCATTGGCCACATACTCCGCCGCGGGGACACGGTGGTCATCGAGAGCACTGTCTACCCCGGCTGCACCGAGGAGGTGTGCCTGCCCGAGCTTCAGGCCGCTTCAGGCCTCACTGCGGATGTCGACTTCAGCCTCGGCTACAGCCCCGAGCGGATCAACCCTGGCGACAAGCTTCACACGCTGACGTCTCAGCCCAAGGTGGTGGCGGCCCGCACGCCCGAGGCGCTCGAAGCGGTGGCGGCGGCCTACTCGCTGGCCATACCCGCGGGCGTGTGCCGCGCCGAGAGCATCAAAGTGGCCGAGGCGGCCAAGATATTGGAGAATACGCAGCGCGACGTGAATATCGCCCTTATGAACGAGGCGTCTATGATATTCTCGCGGATGGGCATCGACACGGCGGCTGTGATCCGCACGGCGTCCACCAAGTGGAACTTCGTGCCGTTTCACCCCGGCCTCGTGGGCGGGCACTGCATCGGCGTGGACCCCTATTACCTCGACTTCAAGGCCCGGCAGGCAGGCTACGACACGCAGATAGTCAGCCGCGGACGCTTGGTCAATGACGGCATGGGGCGCTACGTCGCGCGCCACGTGGCGGGCATGCTCAACTCCCGCGGGGGCGGACGGGCGGGCGCCCGCGTCCTCATCATGGGCATGTCTTATAAGGAGGGCGTGGCCGACGTCCGGAACACGCGGGTCGTCGACATTGTCGAAGAGTTGCGTGTCCTCGGCGCGGCATGCGTCGACGTTGTCGACCCCGTGGCCTCGAAGCCCGACTCCGCGCGGCTGTACGGCTTCACCCCGCGCGACGAGCCGGACGGGGTGTATGACGCCGCCATAGTGGCGACAGCCCACAGCTGCTTCCGCTCGCTAACCATTAGTTTCTTCAAAACTCACCTTGCCCCGGGTGGAGTCCTTGCCGACCTCTACGGACTCTATCCCGACATCGAGGGCTTTAACGTCTGGAGATTATGAAAACGCGCCATGGCGCGCCGCCGCGCGCCGTAATCTGCTCGCAGAGCAACTTCGCCACGGACTACCGGGTGGAGAAGATGCGCCAGACGCTCACGTATTGCGGCTACGAAGTATCGCTCCTGGGGCGGAGACACCCCCGCGAGAGCCGAGAGGAGGGCCGATCGGCGCATTACATGCGGCTGCTCTTTTGGCGGGGGCCGCTCTTCTATGCCGAGCTCAACATCCGGCTCGCGCTCCACCTGCTGCTCCACAGGCGCGCCGACCTCATTGTCTCTATCGACCTCGACACCCTGGCCGGCTGCATGGCCGCCTCGCGGATCCGCTCCTCGCGCCTGCTCTTCGACAGCCACGAGCTCTTCCCCGAGGTGCCTGAGATAGCGGGCAAGCCTTTTGTGAAACGGGTGTGGCAGGCTGTGCAGGACTTCTGCGTGCCGAGGTTGCGCGCGTCGGACGTGGCCGTGACGGTCTGCCAGTCCATAGCCGACGTTTTCCGCAGCCGCTATGGCCGACGTTTCCTCGTGGTGCGCAACGTCCCGCTCGCAGGCAGGGCGGACTCCGCTTCGGCGCGCGAGGCCGGGCCGTCGCGGCCGTTCACCATTCTCTATCAGGGGGCCGTCAACGTGGGCCGCGGCGTGGAGGAGGTCATTGAGGCCTTGCCGTCGCTGCCTGGCTGCCGCTTCGTCGTGGTGGGCGATGGCGACGTGATGCCCGAGGCGAGGCGCCTGGCCGCGAGCCTCGGGCTGACAGGCAGGGTCGATTTCGTCGGGCGGGTGCCATTCTCCAGCCTTGGGCCTTACATGTCCGGGGCCGACCTTGGCGTCGTCTTTATGAAAGACCTGAGCCTGAACCAGCGTTTCGCCCTGCCGAACAGGGTGTTCGACTTCATTCAGGCGGGTCTGCCCATCCTCGCCAACAGGTTGCCCGAGATGTCGCGCATAGTAGAGGGCGAGGGCGTTGGCCTCTGCGTCGGCCAGGTGTCCGCCTCGGCAGTGGCACAAGCCATATCGGGCGTCATGGGGCGACCTGCGGACCTCGCGCGCTGGAGGGCCAACGAGCTTAGGCTCGCGCCTAAGCTCACGTGGCAGAACGAGGTGGGGCGCGCGCCAAGCGAGGGCGGGATGAGCCTTGTCCAGCTCCTGCGGCAGGGCGTTGACAATTGATTTGTGAATAATTTGGCCGTAAAGTTTGCAAGTCTGAATTTTTGCCCTATCTTTGCACTCGCAATTGCGAAGGTACCATAGCTCAGTTGGTAGAGCAACGGACTGAAAATCCGTGTGTCCCCGGTTCGATTCCTGGTGGTACCACGCTTACAAGAAACCTCGATTACCTTCATGGTAACCGGGGTTTTCTTTTTTCTATACGTTATTTCATATGAAAAAACGCGTCATTTTCCCCATTGCCGCCGCGGCGGTCGTCGCCTCGGTAGCGCTTGCCGGCTCTTCGCGAGACGAGCACCAGTTCAAGATATCGAAGAATCTTGACATCTTCTTCTCCGTATTCAAGAACCTCGACCTCTACTACGTCGACGAGCCGGACCCCGACAGGCTTGTCCCCGCGGCCATAGACGCCATGCTCGAGAGCCTCGACCCCTACACCACATACATCCCCGAGAAAGACAAGGAGGAGTACAACTTCATGATTGAGGGGCAGTATGGCGGCGTGGGGGCCATCATCCAGAAGTCCGACACGAACCTTATCCAGGTGCGAGAGATATACGCCGGCACGCCCTCGCACAGGGCGGGGCTCAAGCCCGGAGACCGTTTCCTCTCCATCAACGGCGAGAGCATGAGGGGAAAGGATGTGGCTGAAGTGCGCTCGCGGCTCCGCGGCAAGGTGGGCGAGGACATAAAGGCGGTCATTGAGAGGCCGGGCGTGGCCAAGACGATTGCCGTCGACATAAAGCGCGACCTCGTCAAGCTCGACGCCGTGGAGTATTACGGCATGGCCGACGACCAGGTGGGCTACATAGTCCTCCGCAGCTTCGAGACGGACTGCGCCGAGGCGGTCAAGAAGGCCTTCCTCGACCTGCGCGACAACCAGGGGGCCAAGAGCGTCATACTCGACCTCCGCGGCAACACCGGCGGCCTGCTCGACGAGAGCCTCCAGATCGTCAACTTCTTCGTGCCGCAAGGCTCAAGGATGCTCCAGACCAAGGGCCGCCGCAAGGCCATGGACCGGGTATACACCGCCCAGCGCGAGCCGCTCGACACCGTCATGCCGCTCGCTGTCATGATAAACCGAGGCTCCGCATCGGCCTCGGAGATCGTCTCGGGCGCGCTGCAAGACCTCGACCGAGCCGTGGTAACGGGCCAGCGCTCTTTCGGCAAGGGCCTTGTGCAGGCAACGCGCGAGGTGGCCTACGACGGCATAATGAAACTCACGACGGCTAAGTATTACACGCCGTCCGGCCGCTGCATCCAGGCCATAGACTACTCTCACCGCGATGAGAGCGGGGCCGTGGGCTATGTGCCGGACTCCCTAATCTCGGAGTTCCACACCCGAGGCGGCCGCCCGGTATACGATGGCGGCGGCATATCGCCCGACGTGCTGCTCGGCATCAAGTCCTACAAGCCTGTCACGGTCGCGCTCATCTATACCGACCAGGTCTTCTCATTCATAGTCGACCTCGCGAAGAGCGGGCGAGTCCCGCAGCTCGACAAGGGAGGTCACGTCACCGACGCCCTTTTCGCCGAGTTTAAGGACTACGTCCGCAGTCGCCAGGGGTTCAAGTATCGAACCGCCTCGCAAGACGCCTATGACAAGCTCGTGGCCGCGGCCAAGTCCGATGGCGTCTACGAGGCCCGGAAAGCCGAGTTCGACGGTCTGAAAGAGACCTGCCAGGCCGACTTGGAGCGTGACATGAACATGGCGAAGGATGAGATATGCCATCTTATGGAGGATGAGATAATACGCGCGGCCTCGTTGCGGCGCGCCTCCATCAAGCACAACATGCAGTATGACGAGCAGCTTGTGGAGACCTGCCGACTTCTACACGATGGCGAACGTTTCCGCGGCCTGCTAAGAGGGACAGTACCCAGCCATGCGGGCGACAAGCGCGCGGCGTCAAACTCCAAGTAGCCTTGTGCTGAGATTTCACGATCCTTTCCAGCGGCCGCTCACGGTGGCTCAGGCTCTTGTTGTCACAGTCTGCGCATTGTCAGCCTGTTTCCTGCTCGCGTCGCTGATCTGCTTTCCCCTTTTGTTCTCGGTTGGCGGCTATGCGGGGTGCGCGGCTGCGTTGGCTGTCAACTCCGTGGTCTGCTTTGCTTTGCCAGGGTTCATTGCCAGGCGTAGCGTGGTGGGGTCTCGTGTGGCCGGCAGTGGTGGCGGGATCCCGGTGTATGTGGTGTTCTGCGTGTTGCTTATAGCCGCGGTCTGCCAGCCTTTCCTTGAGTTCACCGTGTTTATCGACGGGCTTGTGGCGTCGGCGCTCGATGTGACGGCCGATTTCACGGCCGAGTCCAACGATCTGCTGGCCAAGGTATGCCTTTTCGACAGTGCTGGTCATTGGGCAGTAGCCCTTATTGTCGTGGCTTTTCTTCCCGCCTTTTCCGAGGAGCTCTTCTTCCGTGGAGCGCTCCTTCCGCTTGTGCGGCGCGCTTCTGGCAGTTGGCATGTGGCCGTGGCAGTCTCCGCGGTTCTGTTCTCAGCCGTTCACCTCGACCCGTCGGGATTCTTGACCCGCGCTGTCATGGGCGCTGTTCTTGGCGCGCTGTTCGTCGTGACACGGTCGCTGTGGGCGTCGGTGCTTTTCCATTTTGCCAACAATGCGATGGTTCTTGTCGGACTGTCCATGTCGGATGACCCGCGCGCGGGTCTCTCTGCCCAAGTCGTCGACCCGGATTTCCCTGTTGCGGCGTTGTCCGTAATTTTGACTATAGCCGAGGTGTATGTGATTGATCAGTATATGCGTAAATTTCGCAGTTGGTCGGGACTAATGTCTGGTAAATAGGATTTTGTGAGGTTTCGCAAATTCACTTTGCGCTTTCCTCTTTTATAATAAGCTCGCTGGGACAGTGTTTCGGCGGGCTTTTCTTGTGCCATTTTGGCAAACGGGCGGGCTGAAGCTGCCATAATGTCACGCACCGAGTCTTGCGCTGTTTAGAAAGTTGTCTAACCTGTGATGCCCATCTGCTTGTTATTCCGAAAGATAGAATCGCGGGTCAAACCTGTCGACCGCCTGGCGCTCTGTCGTTGGCACGAGCCTTGCAAATATACTCAGCGAACGGCGCAAGAGGCCGGGGCGAGAGCCGCAGGCGTTGAGCTAAGTTCAATAAAATCAAACATTTAAATAACAATAAAAATATAAATGGAGGTGACTACTATGGTACCTGCAAACAACTACAACAGCAATTACAACAACAACAACCGTAGGGCTGGCAACTGGCTTCCGGACATCTTCGATGACTTCTTTGGCAATGACTGGAATTGGCTGACCACGAGCCAGAAGTCCACTCCTGCCTACAACGTGACGGAGTCCGACAAAGCTTACACGGTCGAGGTGGCCGTGCCTGGCATTCGTAAGGAGGATTGCAAGATACGTCTGAACGATGACGTCATGACAATCTCCGTCGAGAAGCAGCAGCAGCTTGAGGAGGATGGCAAAAAGCGTCGCTACTTGCGCAAAGAGTTCTCTTATTCCAAGTTCGAGCAGAGCTTCAGCCTGCCGGAGGAGGTCGATCAGAAGAACGTCCATGCCGAGGTGAAAGATGGCGTGCTCTCCATAAGCCTGCCAAAGAAAGAGCAGAAGAAAGAGGAGGAAAAGTGGCAGAACGTTGAGGTTCAATAACAGGACACCTCACAGCGTGACGACATCCGCCGCCCCTCCCACCGCATCAATGCGGCGGGAGGGGCGGCTTTTTTGTGCAATAGTCGCAAAAATAGTATATTCACGCCGCGCGGGCCGTCCCCGCGGCGAGAAAAGAGAAGAGATACCATGGGCAACGTCAGAGACAAGTACGTCCGCTTCGACTGGGCGATAAAGCGCCTCCTGCGCCAGAAGGCTAACTTCGTGGTCCTGGAGGGGTTCCTCAAGGTCTTCCTGGGCCAGGAGGTCACCATCATGGAGATCCTCGAGAGCGAGTCGAACCAGCAGACGGAGGACGACAAGTTCAACCGAGTCGACATCAAGGCGCTCAACGAGCGCGGCGAGATAATAATAGTGGAGATACAGAACACCCGCGAGGTGTACTTCCTCGAGCGCATCCTCTACGGCGTGTCGAAGGCGATCACGGAGCACATAAGCCTTGGCAGCTCGTACTCCGCGGTGAAGAAGGTGTACTCGATTAGCATCCTGTACTTCGACCTTGGCCGTGGCGACGACTACCTGTACATAGGCCAGACGGACTTCAAGGGTGTCCACACCGGCGACCAGCTGCAGATAAGCCGCAAGGAGGAGGACGCGATAGTGTCCCGCCCCCCGTCGTCCATCTTCCCGACCTACTACCTGGTCCGCGTGAACAACTTCGACTCTGTCGCCGTCTCCCCCATGGAGGAGTGGATGCGCTACCTCAAGGAGGGCGTCATAGCGGACGGGACCCGCGCCCCCGGTCTGAGCGAGGCCCGGGAGCGCCTCCAGTACTACTCGATGAACGAAGAGGACCGCCACTCTTACGACGAGCACCTAAACGCCGTCATGATCCAGAACGACGTCCTCGGCAACGCCCGCGCCGAGGGGCGCGAGGAGGGGCTGGCCGAGGGTAGGCGCGCCCAGCAGGTCGCGTCCGCTATGGCCATGCTGTCGTCGGGGCTGCCCGCCGCGGATATAGCACGGTTCACCGGGCTGACGGAGGCCGAGGTCGAGTCGATCAGGGGCTGAATCGCGCGCTTTGCGGTTGGCGGGAAAAAGAATGGGTCAGTTTTTGGAAAAATGGAATTATGTGCATATCTTTGCACTCGCAAACAAGACGGGACGGTACCATAGCTCAGTTGGTAGAGCAACGGACTGAAAATCCGTGTGTCCCCGGTTCGATTCCTGGTGGTACCACTATCGTGGCTTTAGCCAAACCCTCGCACCTGATTTTGGTGCGGGGTTTTTTTGTTTTTTTGCGATGGTTCGCCGCGAGGCGGTCTCGCCGTACAATAGTTCATCACATAAAGTTATACCACAAATGCAAATAGTAAAATTTATCGTCTCGCTGAGCTTGGCCGCATACTTTTGCGCCGCGGCTTCTGCGCAGGCTCCGGCATTTCCCGGCGCCGAAGGTTACGCACGTTATGCTGTCTCGGGAGGCAGAGGCGGAAAGGTCATACACGTCACAAACCTCAACGACTCCGGCACGGGTTCGTTTCGCGCGGCCATCAATACCAAAGGGGCCAGGATCATTGTCTTTGACGTGGCCGGCTACATCGACCTCAAGTCGGATCTCGTAATATCAAACGGTGATGTCACTATTGCGGGTCAGACGGCGCCATCTCCAGGAGTCACGCTAAGGTACTACACCCTGCAAAACAAGGCGGACAATGTAATAATGCGTTTCATCAGGGTCCGCCGAAGCCAGGTGAAGGATGTTAACGATGGCGCCGACGCCACTTGGGGCCGCCAATGTAAAGGTGTGATTTTGGACCATTGCTCTTTCAGCTGGAGCATTGACGAGACGGCGTCTTATTACGACAACCGGGACTTCGCAATGCAGTGGTGCTCTGTATCAGAGAGTCTGAACGAGGCCGGGCATGACAAAGGCGGGCACGGCTACGGAGGCATATGGGGTGGCAAGGGTGCGTCTTTCCACCACAACCTGATTGCTCACCACAACAACCGCACCCCGAGGATCAACAGCGCTCGATACGCCTGGGACGGATACGACAAGACAAAGTACGACAACACGGTGGTCGCTGAGAGGGTGGATCTTCGCAATTGCGTGATATACAACTGGGGGACAGCCAACGGGGCCTACGGGAACATGGGCGGGTATCTCAACATTGTCAATAATTACTACAAGGCAGGCCCGGCCACGAAGAACACTACGCGCGTGTTCCAGTGCTCGGTGGACGACGGCACGAACAAAATAAAAAAGGGCACGATGGGCCAGTTCTACATCAAGGGCAACTACATGGCCTCGGTCAAAAAGGAGAACTATGACTGGGACGGCGTAATAACCGATGGCGACAAGGATTTTACTTTTACCGATGCCGCGGGCTACTACGGGAAGGAGGGGGCTAAGCTCTCTATCAGGCTGTCGTCTGAGGTTGACGCCGACCTCTTAGGGTCGTCCACCACCACCCACACCGCCGCCGAGGCCTACGAGATGGTTCTCGACTACGTCGGGGCCTCGCTCTACCGCGACGATGTCGACGCGCGCCATGCGGAGGAAGTCCGGACAGGGACGGCGACATACAAGGGTGTGGTAGGCTCTGGCATATTGGATAAGGTCAACGACCCGAACGGCGCGGCCGACAGCTCCAAGCCGTCTTTCCCAGCGCTCGAGTCTACGTCACGCCCCTCGGGATTCGACTCTGATGGCGACGGGATGCCCGATGAGTGGGAGACGGCGCACGGCCTGAACCCGAAGGATGCCACGGACGGTGTGGCCTATTCGCTCGACCCCAAGAGGTGGTACACCAACGTCGAGGTGTACATCAACGGCATTGTCGAGCATATAGTCAAGGCGCAGAATGAGGGCGCAGAGTCGGCTGTCGAGGAGTATTATCCGTCACCATCATCGTCGGCCGCAAAAAGACCTGTGTCGGCCGTGTCGGCGTTTGAATATTATACTCTGGGCGGAGCGAGGATAGCCGAGCCCGGCCATGGCGTTTCCGTACGCCGTACGATCTTCGCCGATGGGTCCGACGTGTCGGAACTTGTCATGAGGAAGTAACAGGCTTAAGCGATATAAGCATAAAAGGAGCCAGAGGGCTGCGCACGCCAACCGTGGCGGCGCAGCCCTCTGGCTGTGAGCGCCCGGCCAAAACAGAAAGTGCGGGGTGTCTCACGACATCCCGCACCCGTGAAATTAATCACCAAACACACTTATCAACTAATCAACGAAAAACTATTTTCTCTCTGTTTTCTGTGCTGTCTTACGGTCGCTTGGCGGCCAAGGTTGCGACTTTTTTATTTTTATCGGCCGTTTCTTTACCGTCACGCCATTTTTCTTTACTTTCGTCTCGTGCGTGCGTTTATCGCCCGACACCTTAACATCAAACACCCGTCCCCTTGGTCAATATTTTTCTCATAGACGCCTATGCGATGATTTACCGCGCGTATTTCGCCTTTTTGCGAGCGCCGAGGGTGAACTCGAAAGGTGTCAACACCTCGCCTATTTACGGTTTCATCTCGTCGTTTACCGACTTGGTTCTCAAGAGGAGGCCCGATTTCGCGGCAGTGGCGTTCGACCTCCATGGCCCCACGTTCCGTCACGACTTGTATCCTGACTATAAGGCGAACCGCGACGCTCAGCCCGAGGACATATCCGCAGCCATGCCCTACATCCACCGTTTTGTGAACGCGCTCGGCATTGTCGAGGCGTCGTGCCAAGGATACGAGGCCGACGACGTGGTGGGTACGCTCGCCTCGCGTTTCGCCTCTGAGGGGAGGAATGTGGTGATGGTCACTCCCGACAAGGACTACGCTCAGCTCGTCAGGCCAGGGGTCTCTATGCTCCGACCGCACACCGGCGGTGAACCCGAGATGCTCGACGTGGCGGGCGTCTGCGAGCGGTTCGGCGTCAAGAGGCCTGAGCAGGTTATTGACATGCTCGGGCTTTGGGGCGATGCCTCGGACAACATACCGGGATGTCCGGGAATAGGGGAGAAAAGGGCAAAGGAGCTCATCGAAGCCTATGATTCCATAAGCGGGATCTATGAGCACATTGACGACCTCAAGGGCAAGATGAGGGAGAGGTTCATCGTGAACAAGGAGCAGGTGATGCTCTCCCGCCGGCTCGCCACCATAGTTACCGACGCGCCAATACCCATGCCGCTCGATAATCTCAAGATGTCCGAGCCGGACTGGGCCGGGCTCGACGACCTCTTCCGCGAGCTCGAGATAAAGTCTCTCGCGGACCGCATAAAACAGGCACTCGGTTTCGCCGCTCCACCTACAGCCGCGAGGGCTGTTGACGTACAGCCTTCGCTCTTCGACTTCGCGTCTGCCGATGGCGTGCCGGGGGCAGACGTCCCTGTTGGCGAAGGGCGCTCTTCTTTGAGCGATTATGCCCACACGTTCACGCTCGTTAAGACTGCGGGCGAGGTGGACGCCCTGCGTGAGAGGCTCATGGACTCCGACATCCTCTGCTTCGACACCGAGACCACGTCGGTCGACGCTTCCTCTTCCGCCCGCATTGTGGGGCTCTCTGTAGCCGTGAAGCCCGGCGAGGCCTGGTTCGTCCGCCTGCCCGCCGATGATGCCGAGGCGCGGGCTCTGCTCGCGAAGTTGGCCCCCGCGTTCGAGCGCGAGGATACTGTCAAGGTGGGGCAGAACATGAAATTCGATGTCATGGTGCTCAGTCGCTACGGTGTCGAGGTGCGAGGCCCTTGGTTCGACACCATGATTGCCCACTTCCTCCTCTTCCCCGGCCGAAAGCACAATATGGACGACATGGCCGAGGAGCTCTTGGCGTACCGGACCATTCACATAGAGGAGGTCATAGGGGCGGGGACGCAACAGAAGTCCATGGCGGACGTGCCTGATGATCGTCTTTTGGACTACGCCGCGGAGGATGCGGAGGTCACGCTGCGTCTCTACGGCAAGCTGTCTCCACTCGTCGAGGCCGATGCCGACGTGGCACGGGTGTTCCGCGACGTCGATATGCCGCTCGTGCCCGTCCTCGCGGATATGGAGCTTGCGGGCGTGGCGCTCGACACGGCCGCGCTCGACGCTTACGCTGGCTACCTGCGCAAGCGCATTTCAGACGTCGAACGCGCCATATTCGCGGCAGCTGGCGGAGAGTTCAACGTGGCGAGCCCCAAGCAGGTGGGCGAAGTGCTTTTCGAGCGTCTCAAGATTGACCCGTCGGCCAAGAAGACCAAGACGGGCGGATACGTTACCAACGAGGACACCCTGCAAAAGTTAGCGCACGAGAACCCCATAGTGGCCGACATAATAACATACCGAGGCCTCAACAAGCTGCTCGGAACTTACGCCGAGGCCCTGCCCAAGCTGGTCAACCCGCAGACGGGCAGGATTCACACATCGTTCAACCAGACGGTGGTGGTGACGGGAAGGCTCTCCAGCTCCAACCCCAACCTGCAGAACATCCCCATCCGCGATGACGACGGGAAGAGGGTGCGCGAGTGTTTTGTCGCTAAGCCAGGCTGCAAGATAGTGTCGGCGGACTATTCGCAGGTCGAGCTGCGCCTCATGGCGCACTTCAGCCAAGACGGGCACCTGCTCGCCGCTTTCCGGAGGGGTGAGGACATCCATTCCGCCACGGCTGCCAAAATCTACGGAGTCCCGCTCGCGGACGTCACACCCGACCAGAGGCGGAGGGCTAAGACCGCTAATTTCGGCATCATATACGGAATCTCCGCCTTTGGCCTCGCCGAGAGGCTCGACATCCCGCGCAAGGAGGCCAAAGAGCTGATTGACGGATATTTCGCCAACTTCCCAGGGGTCAAGGCATACATGGACAAGTGTGTGGCCGACGCGCGGGCGACGGGGGTCGTTAAGACGCTCTACGGCCGCAGGCGCGAATTGCCGGACATCAACTCGCGCAACCAGGTGGTCCGAGGCGTGGCGGAGCGAAACGCCATCAACGCGCCCATCCAGGGCACCGCGGCCGACATTATTAAGATTGCCATGGCCCATGTGCATGACGTCCTCAAGGAGGGCGGCTTCAAGGCGCGTATGATACTCCAGGTGCACGACGAGCTCGTGCTCGAGGTCCCAATCGACGAGGTCGAGGCGGTCTCGGCCCTTGTCAAGGAGAAGATGGAGTCCGCGGCGCAGCTGTCGGTGCCGCTCACGGCCGAGGTCGGGGTGGGAGACAACTGGCTGCAAGCGCACTGACGCCAGGCCTGGTAGCGCTTTATTCGTATCATTAAGAACACATTACTACATTGATAGAGATTGCAGAAATGGCCAACGAGCGCGAGAAGGTGGTCCTCTTCGCGGTCCGGACGCCAGCGACGTCGGCACGACAAGTTGCCGACTACCTCGACGAGCTCGCCTTCCTCGCCGAGACGGCGGGAGCAGAGACTCTCGCGCGGTTCACTCAGAACCTCCAAATGCCAGACTCGCGCTCTTACCTCGGGTCGGGCAAAATAGCCGAGGTGCGCCAGTTCGTGGAGGATAACGAGATCGACGCCGCGATATGCGACGACGAGCTGAGCCCGGCCCAGCAGAAGAACCTTGAGAACGGGCTCGGAGTCCGCGTCATGGACAGGACGAGCCTCATACTCGACATCTTCGCAAGCCGGGCGCGCTCCGCCCACGCCAAGACGCAGGTCGAGCTGGCGCAATACCAGTATCTCCTGCCCAGGCTGACAAGGCTGTGGACACACCTCGAGAGGCAGAAGGGCGGCATCGGCATGCGTGGACCGGGCGAGAAGCAGATCGAGACCGACCGCCGTATCGTACTCGACCGCATCGCCCTCCTCAAGGAGGAGCTGAGGCACATCGACCGGCAGATGAACACGCAGAGGCAGAACAGGGGCAAGATGGTCCGAGTGGCGCTCGTCGGATACACCAATGTCGGCAAGAGCACACTCATGAACGCGCTCTCCAAAAGCAGCGTCTTCGCCGAGAACAAGCTCTTCGCGACGCTCGACACCACGGTCCGCAAGGTCGTCATAGACAACCTGCCTTTCCTCATGGCGGACACCGTGGGTTTCATACGCAAGCTCCCGACGCATCTCGTCGAGAGCTTCAAGTCCACGCTCGACGAGGTCCGGGAGGCCGACTTGCTGCTGCACGTGGTGGACATCTCACACCCGGCCTTCGAGCAGCAGATTGAGGTGGTCGATAAGACCCTCGAAGACCTCAATTGCTCCGACAAGCCGTCAGTGGTCGTCTTCAACAAGGTCGACGCCTTCTCCTACACTCCGAAGGACGCCGACGACCTCACACCGGCAACACGCGAGAACATATCGCTCGACGACCTCAAGAAAACCTGGATGGCCAAGGACAGGAAGAGCATCTTCATCTCGGCAAAAGACAAGACTAACTTCGAAGAGCTCAGGCAGATGGTATACTCGGAGGTGAGGCGCATACACACGCGGCGGTTCCCGTACAACGACTTCCTCTACGAGACCGTGGACGACCAGCAGGCGCAAGGCTGACGACGTCCTGTGACATGCAGGGCGCGAGGCAATGGCGGCGTCGGCATTTCGGCCGATGCCGCTTTATTTTTGCATTTAATAGTGACGGTTTCGCAATGCGTCAAAAAATGGCGCATAGAAAGTTTTAAAAAATATCCCAAGTGTGCCACGAGATGAAACAGCCTTGGCGTTATCTTTGCACTGTCGGACGAGAATGGCGGGCACACGCCTCGCGCGTCGCGGCAAAGAGGACAATAAACCGAAACGATAAAAACGTACATATCAATGGCTGATAACTCAGAAGACCTCAAGGCGAAAAAACTGGCGGCTCTTAAGCTGACCATGGAGAAGATAGACAAGGCCTATGGCAAAGGCACAATCATGCGGATGGGGGACCGGCAGGTTGAGAAGGTGCCCGTCATCCCGACAGGCTCGCTCGGCCTTGACATGGCTCTCGGGGTGGGGGGCTACCCACGCGGCCGCATCATAGAGATTTTCGGCCCCGAGTCGTCCGGCAAGACGACGCTCGCCATCCATGCCATAGCCGAGGCGCAAAAGGCGGGAGGCATAGCCGCCTTCATCGACGCGGAGCACGCTTTCGACCCAACCTACGCCGAGAAGCTCGGAGTCGACATGAACGCGCTCTACATGAGCCAGCCGGACAATGGCGAGCAGGCCCTCGAGGTGGCCGAGCAGCTCATTCGCTCGTCCGCCATAGACATCATTGTCATCGACTCCGTTGCGGCCCTCACCCCCAAGGCCGAGATCGAGGGCGAGATGGGCGAGGCGAAGATGGGCCTCCATGCCCGACTGATGAGCCAGGCGCTCCGAAAGCTCACAGGCGCGCTCTCCAAGACCAACACCACGTGTATTTTCATAAACCAGCTCCGCGAGAAGATTGGCGTCATGTTCGGCAACCCGGAGACCACGACGGGCGGAAACGCGCTCAAGTTCTACGCCTCCATCCGCATCGACGTCCGCAAGGTGAGCCCAATAAAGAACGGTGACGAGGTGCTTGGCAACATCACGAGGGCAAAGGTCGTGAAGAACAAGGTGGCCCCCCCATTCCGCAAGACGGAGTTCGAAATCCGCTTCGGCGAGGGCATTTCAAAGGTTGGAGAGATTCTCGATCTCGCGACCAACCTCGACATAATCAAGAAGTCAGGATCATGGTTCTCCTACGCTGGCACCAAGCTCGCGCAGGGGCGTGAGGCGGCGCTCCGCATTCTCAAGGACAATGTCGAGCTGCAGGAGGAGATTGAGTCTAAGCTCAGGGCCGCCTTCAACCAGGGGCAGGAGCCGGAGGGCTCGGTCGGCGAGCCAGAGACCGACCCCGAGGAGGACATAGAGCCAGACGACATGGCCTGAGCCAACGCCAAAAACAGGCAGGTGGCAGACGTCCACTGACATCCCCCCGCCGGAGCGCACGGACGTGCCCCCGGCGGGGGCTTTTTGCCATTATGTTAAAACTGGGGCATATTTAATGCCGTCACGAAAAAGAAAGCGTTACCTTTACATAGGTAAACATATCTAAAATGAGGTTAACACTCTTTCTCTCGTGTCTGCTCCTTTTCAATTCGGCTGCGGCTTTCGGGCTCTCAGATGCCGAAGAAAGGCGAATTGAGGAGGCCCTTGACGCTGTGGATGCCGCCGTGGATAATTTTGCGGCCTACGTCGACAAAAAGGAGGCCAACATACAGCTTATGCGCGCGGCGCTCGACAAGTCGCAGTCCGAGCTTGTCCGCTACGAGCTGGCATACAGCCTCTACGATGAGTACAGGCCTTTCCAGAAAGACTCAGCCATACACTTCCTCGACGTGTGCATCGAGGCCGCCAGGCAGTCGGGCGACTACGACAAGTTCGCACTGTGCCAGGCCAAGAAGGCGCATATCTGCTCGAACGCCGGGATGTATGTGGAGAGCCTCGGACTGCTTGACGAGATTGACACGACGGTCATCAGCGGGCAGGCGCGCATACAATATTACGTCTCCTTGGCGCACGTGTGCGGAGATGTGTCATATTACTCACCCTTGTCGCAGACGAGAGGCGACTACGGAGTCCTCGCTTGGCAATTCAGGCAGAGAATCCTGGCGGAGGCCGACAAGAGCGGGGCCGACTATCTCGTGACGCTCGAGCAAACGCACATGGACAATGGCGACACGACGGCCTCCATGGCTGTCAACAACCAGTGGCTCACCCTCGTAGAGCACGGCAGCCACGCCTACGCCCTCGTCTCGCTCTACCGATACCTCGAGTTCAAGGCGAGGAGGGACACCACCGACATGCTCGTATGGCTCGGCGAGGCCGTCATTGCCGACATACGCAACGGCGTGATGGACCAGGGGGCCATGTGGGAGCTTGCCAATCAGCTCATGCTGCGCCACGACATCAACAGGGCCTACCGCTACATATGCTTTACGAGCGACTGCGCCGCCAAGTTCGGCAGCCGGCAGAGGCTGTCATCCATCTCGCCGCTGCTCACCACAATCGCCAGGGAGTACAAGGCGGAGGCTGAGCAGTCCGGCGCGCGGCTGAGGCGGACGGTGGCGTGGATCAGCGTGCTGGCCGTCCTGCTGGCAGTGGCGGTGGCCCTCGTGGCCAGGCAGAGGAACAAGCTGAGGCTCGCGGGCGACAGCCTGACGAGCAGCCTGCGCGAGCTGGCCGACGCCAACGATGAGCTCCGAGCCTCGAACGACCAGCTCTCATACCTCAACGCGCAGCGCAAGACGCTCAACAGCCAGCTCGCCGAGGCTAACAAGGTGAAGGAGGAGTACGTCGGGCGTTTCATGAGGCTCTGCTCGCACTACGTTGAGAGGCTCGACGACATAAGGATGAAGGTCAAGAACAAAGTAAATGGCGGCTTATGGGCCGACCTTAAGGCAATCACCCGCAGCGACGACTTCAATGCCGATGACATGGGGGAGCTCTTCGCAAACTTTGACGAGGCCTTTCTTCACCTTTACCCCGACTTCGTGGAGCAGTTCAATGCGCTCCTGATTCCCGAGGCCAGGCTCGCGCCACCGTCGCCGGGAAGGCTCAACACGCAGATGCGCATATTCGCGCTTATCCGCCTCGGCATTTCTGAGAGTGGCCGCATTTCCGAGATTCTCCACTGCAGCGTCAACACCATCTACAACTACAGGGCCCAGGCCAAGAAGTCGGCGGCATACGGCAAGTCCGATTTTGAGGAGAGGGTCAAGGCCATTAACAGTTAGGCGGCGCGCGGCGTCGCCACCAGGTAAGCATAAGGCGCGCAGGGCAACAGCCCTGCGCGCCTTGACGTTTGCATATCGCCTGCCTTACTTGCCGCTACTCATCCGGAGAGTAGCGGACTTGACATCGCGGCTGTTCGGCCCCGCCATAATCAGGAAGTCGCCAGGCTCCACCACTTTTTTAAGCTCGTGGTTGTAGTAAGCCAGCTGCTCCGCGCCGATCTTGAACTCGACGGTCGCGCTCTCGCCCGCGTTCAGGTGGATGCGCCGGAAGCCCTTTAGCTCCTTGACCGGCCTTGCGATAGACGCCGAGACGTCGCGCACGTACATCTGTACCACTTCGTCGGCCTCGCGCTGGCCGGTGTTTGTGACGGTGACGCTTGCGGTGACTGTCTCGCCAATGAGCGCGTCGCTCTTGCTAAGCGAGATGTCGGAGTAGGAGAACGTGGTGTAGCTCAGCCCGAAGCCGAAGGGGTAAAGGGCGTCGTTGCGCACGTCCATGTAGTTGGAGCGGTATTTGTGGAAGTCGGTCTCGCCGTCGTCCACCGGGCGCCCCGTCATGGTGTGGTTGTAGTATAGCGGCAGCTGCCCTACGCACTGCGGCATCGAGGCCGCGAGTTTGCCCGATGGGCACTTGTCGCCAAACAAGACGTCGCATATTGCGTCGCCAGTCTCAGAACCCGCGAACCATACGTTCAATATGGCGTCCATATGTTTGCTCTCCCAAGTCATGACAGTTGGGCGGCCCGAGAAGTTGAGCAGTATGGTGGGCTTGCCCGTGGCGGCTATGGCCTCCATGAGGTCTTGCTCGGCGTCGGGCATCGTCAGGTCGGCGCGCGAGGCGCATTCGCCGCTCATCTCGGCCATCTCGCCTATGGCCAGGATCACGACGTCGGCTCTCCGCGCGGTCTGCGCAGCCTCGGCGAGGGCGGCGGCCTTGTCCACGCGCCTTATGGGGCGGCCGAACTCTATCTGCGTCTGCTGCTTCTCGCTGTCATATATGTTGCTGCCTTGGCAGTATAATATCTTCGCCTTTCCGTCCGTCCTGCGCTCCATGACCTCTCTCAGGGTGGAGTATTTTTCCACGTTGTCGCCCGTGGACCACGAGCCGGGCAGGTTGTTCCTCGTGTCGGCCATCGGGCCTATGAGGGCGATGACGCCAGTCTGCGCGAGGGGCAGCAGTCCGCCGTCGTTCTTGAGCATCACGAAGCTCTCCGTGGCCATCTGGCGGGCCATGGCGCGGCTTGCGGCGGTATAGAGGTCAGTCTTCTCGCGCTCCGGGTGGCAGAAGCGGTATGGGTCGTCGAGCAGGCCGAGCCTCTCCTTGGCTTTCAGCACGCGCCGGCATGCCGTGTCGATGTCCTTCATTGTTATCCGGCCCTCTTCGAGGCTCTTTTTCAGATGGTCGGTGTAGGCCTCGGAGCACATGTCCATGTCCGTCCCGGCCTTCAAGGCTTGCTCCGCGTTGCTTTGCGGGTCTCCAACCCCGTATGTCCGCATCTCGTCAATGGAGCCGTAGTCCGTCACGACGAAGCCGCCGAAGCCCCACTCTTTGCGCAGCACGTCGTCAACCAGCCATTTGTTGCCCGTGGCGGGTATGCCGTCCACAAGGTTGAACGAGGTCATGACCGAGCCGGCGCCCGCCTCGACGCATCTCTTGTATGGGGCGAAGTACTGGTTGTACATTCTCACGTGGCTCATGTCCACCATGTTATAGTCCCTGCCGGCTTCGCTCGCCCCGTAGAGGGCGTAGTGCTTAAGGCACGCCATGACGTTCCGCTCGCCCCAGTCACCCTGATAGCCGGCAATCATCGCCGCGCCCATCTCGCCGGCCAGGAACGGGTCTTCGCCTGCGCCCTCGCTGGCTCGGCCCCACCGAGGGTCGGTGTTCACGTCGACCATTGGCGAGTACACCCAGTTGATGCCTGTCGCCGTGGCCTCATATGCCGCCAACGCCGCGCCCTGCCTCACCAGGGCGGTGTCCCAGCTGCACGCCTGCGCGAACGGCAGGGGGAGCACGGTCTCATATCCGTGTATCACGTCCTGCCCGAAGAGCAGGGGGATGCCCATGCGGCTCTCCTCGACCGCCACACGCTGCAGCTCGAGTATCTTATCCGCGCCTTTCACGTTCAGCACGGCGCCAAGCTGACCCGCCTTCACTTTGTCGGCAAGCGGTGAGTTCATAATGGCGCCGGTCGTGATGTCTCCGCCTGGCAGAAGGTTTAGTTGGCCAATTTTCTCTTCAATGGTCATACGGGCCATGAGTTCGTCGACCCTGTCGACATCCGCGCATCCGGTCATCGCCGCACACAGGGCTGTCGCTGCTAACGCTTTTGCTCTCATTCGTTTATCGTATTTTTCAAAATCGCTACTTTGGCGCAGCTCCCTCCGCGGGAGCTTTGAACCTCATAAATGTAACACTTTTTTCTGAGGGAGGGGAGTCGGGTCCCCACCTGTTTAGCCTTACGTGGCTGGCTGATTACGCGCCGGCAAGCACGGAGCCGCGGCCGGCCGCCGGTGATTCATGTCATCGGCAGGCTGGGCCGCGGGCTCCTATGCGATTTTTGTCAATTTATTTTTGGAACACCCTCACATAGTCCACCTCGAGCGTGGCAGGCAGGCAAGACGGGTCAACGCCTTGCGCTCCACCCCATGCTCCGCCCCAGGCCATGCGTCGCGTCCGCTGCCATCGTTGTTGTAGGTCAGAATCTCCTCGCCATCGGCGTAGAACGTCATGTAGCTCCCCGTCCACTCCATGGCGTAGGTGTGGAACTCACTCTGCGACGTGGCCACGGTGACGCTCCCGCCCTCTATGGACGTACCTGTGTTGTTATATTTGTTGCAGTGTATGGTCGAGTGGATGACGTTCGGGGCGTAGCCGACCTCCTCCATTATGTCTATCTCGCCATCGGCCGGCCAGCCGGTGAAGTTTACCGGCATCATCCAGAACGCCGGCCATGTGCCTTTGCCCTGCGGCAGCCTCATCCGCGCCTCGATGTAGCAGTATTTCCACCCGGCGTCCACTTTGCCGTAGAGGCGCGAGCTCTTCACCGTGCCGTCATCCTCGGCGAGGGTTATGGTGAGCTTGCCGCCCGCCACGGTGGCGTTGTCCCTCGTGTAATACTGCAGCTCGTTGTTGCCCCATCCGTTGTCCCCTTTGCCGGTGGCGGCCGTCCAGTCGTCGCTGAGCCTGTCGCCGTCAAACTCGTCGTGCCATACGAGCTTGTAGCCGTCGATGGGGCACGCGATGTTCTCATCGGGCGGCGCGCTCACGGCGTCTTGCGTCACAACGATGCTGTCTCGCGAGCCGCCAGCCCATATTATGACGTGTCCGCGGCGCGAGGCTCCGCTTTCGTTGGCCTGGGCGGACATCGTCACGTCTGCGTCTGTGCCGATGCTGTTCGCCGGCGTGGCGGTCAGCCACTCAATATCCGTGTATATGGCGAACTCATGGCTGCACCCGACGCTGGTCGTGGCTTGACCGCCTTCTGGTGGCAGGCTTACTGCTCTGTCGGCTATGGTTATTGTCTCGGCTGGCGCGTAAGCGATGTCCTTCTCCTCGGTGCAAGCGCATAGCGCGGATATCGCTCCTGCCGCCACTGTCGTCATTATCATTATCTTGTACATGTTTTTCCGTTGTTAGATTTTGCCCGGCGTGGGCTACTTGGCCGTCTTTTGCAGCACGATGTCGTAAATTTCGATTTTCTCGTCGGCCGGCGTGAAGCCGAAGTCGAAAACCATGGTCACCGCGCTCGCCGCTCCGGTTTTCATGGTCTTTGCGGGTATTTTCACCCACAGCTCGTCGCCCGCCGAGAGGTCGCACTGCTCCAGGAAGAGGTAGTTGGCGTCGTCCTCAGCGTCCACCAGCTTGAGCGTCACGCCTTTGATGTCTTTGGCCGCGGTCATTTTGCAAGCGAAGTCATATTTCGTCTCGGCCTCGGCGGCAATCTGCGTCTTCATCTTGACTTGGCACTGCCATTGAGCCTCTGACGCCGTCTCAATCTCCACCGTGTATGTCCCGCCAGCCGAGCTCAGCGCGGGGTCTTCCGCCGGAGTCCAGCCTGGGCCCGTGGCGTGGTAGAGCTCCGTTGTGAAGCCTGCCTCGCCTTTGTCGTCGACCATGGCCTTCCATATGTTGCTCTCGCTGTCGTATGTGTATATGGTCTTGTCCTCCTCGGCGGCAGGGGCCTCCACTCCGTCGCATTTGTGCTCTTGCAGGCACACGTCGTACATGTTGACCTTGGTGTTGTCGGGGGCGCCGCCAAAGTCGAGGACAAGGTCGACCTTCTCGATGTCGATGCCCTCCATGTCGCTCTTATAGAACAGGGTTTCCTGCCCTGCCTTGAGGTCCATGCGCTCCACGAAGTAGAACGTGTCGTTGTCTCCGTCTTTCTGTAGTTTGACGGTCGCGCCGTTGATGTCGGTCGTTGATGTGAGCTTCACGGAGAAGTCATAGTTGGCCGATGCCGTCGTGGCCATGCTTGTGAGGAACTTCACTTGGGCCTGCCACTGGTCGGATGTGGCCGTTGGGAGCGACACTGTGTAGCTGTTGCCGTCCGACTCCACCTCGGGGTCGGCTATCTGGGCCCAGCCTGGGGCGTAATAGAATTCATTGGCGAGAGTGGCTTTTTTCCACAGGTTGCAATCGCTGCCCGCCGTGAAGCCTTGGAATCCAAGCCCCGCGGATGTCAATATGTAGTGCCACGCGATGTCGCCATTGTCGTATACCAGCACCATCTTGGACCCCGTAAGGCTCTCTATGCGCAGCTTGAGTTCGGACGTGTACGCCTCGTCGCACGGGATGTAGGGGAAGAGCGTCTCGGCGGGGAAGCTCAGGTATATGCTCTCGCCCTCGGTTATTACCGAGTATTCCGTCTCCTGCCTCTCGACAGGGGCCATGTAGTCCTCGTCGGCGCTGGTCTGATGGGCGGCGAACGTCGTGCAGCCCTTGTTCACGAAGACTGTGCCGCCTTCGCCCGGCTCATATGTGTACGTGCCGTCGGCTGTGAACGTCAGGCGGTCGTCATACAGCCCGAACGCCTTTTTCTCGTCGGCTTTGGCCGTCCACCACTCTGTGCCGTCCGATCCCGAAGGGCCGCAGCCCATATGGCCGGCCTCGCTGTTCGCCACTCTCCACTCTTTGCCGCACAGCTTGGCATACAGCTCGTCATAGTTGGTCAGGGAGTTCTTTACCGTGAAGGATACCTGACCCATGCCTTGCGACAGCCCGTTGCTGTTCCCTATGCGGAAGTACACCGTGTAGTCTCCGGCCGACGTCCATATCTTTGTCAGCGGGTTGCTTGTGGAGTATATGGCGTTCTTGGTCACCTCCTTGCCGTCGACGGGGATGTACCACATGACGTATTGCCCCGCGGCGTCGAGCGTGAGCGTCACGGTGTTGGTCTCGTCGTCCACCTCGGCCCTTACTTTGGCATCTTGCGCCACGGGCAGTCCCGCCTCGCTCACGCTGTCGTAGTCTTCGGGGCTGCACGCCGCGAGTGCCGCGGCCGCGAGTGCGGTTATGTATATCTTGCTTTTCATGTCACGTTAGGTTTATTAGTAATTGTTCTGCTTCAGGGAGCCCTGCGAGGCGTCAATCTCGCTGAGCGGTATGGGCAGGTACTTTTTGCTCTCGCTCCATGTGTTGGTCCGGTAGCCGTAGGCGTCCGGCGTCAGGGTGGCTTGGGCGTTGCCCGTCCTCACGAGGTCCCAATACCGTTTGCCCTCGCCGACGAACTCCAGCCTCCTCTCGGCCAGTATGTTTTCGAGCGTGGCCTCCTTGTTGTCGGTCAGGCCGGCGCGGTGGTGCACCTTGTTTAGGTACTCCTTGGCTGCCGAGGCGTCGCCACCCGTGGCGAGTGTCAGCTCGGCGGCGTTGAGCAGGGTCTCCGCATATCGGTATATGCGCAGGTTGTTGTTGAAGTTGAGGTCTCCGTCGGCTTTCTGGTCGGCGTTGTTGGCCGTGTAGGGCAGGTACTTTTTCAGCCATAGGCCGGTGTCCTGGTAACGTTTGGTGTATTCGGCCTTGCGCGCGTCGTATATGGTGGCGTCGCGTCGCGCGTCTCCCTCCTCGAAGATGTCGTAGGTCTCCTGTCTCACAGGCTCGAAGCCCCATCCGCTGTCCACGCCGTCTTCGGCCACGCCGCCGTTGGGGCCTATGACGCGCGGGTATATGGTGCCGCCCGCGTTGACGTAGCCGTCGCCCCAGCTGCGCACTGCGCCGTCGTCCTTATAGCATATCTCGAATATGCTCTCGCTGCTCCACTCGCCGCTCTCGAGGAATATGCCGGCGTAGTCGGGGGCGAGGCCGTACTCCTCGCTGCCTATTATCTCTTGCATGTAGGCCAGGGCTTTGGCGTAGCGGCTCTCGTCCTGCTGGTACATTACCATCTCGGCATACACCATCTCGGCGGCGGCGCGGCTCATGCGCCCGACGTTGTCCGAGTCCCACGCCAGCGGCAGTGCCTTACTCTCTATGGCGGACTCAAGGTCGGCTATGACGGTGGCGTAGACCTCGTCATGCCCTTTCTGCTCGCCAATGTAGGGGGCGGAGAGGTTCTCCATGTAGAAAGGTATGTTGCCGTAATATTTCCATAGCAGGTTGTAATAGAACGCCCTCAGGGCCCTTGCCTCAGCGTCTATCTCGGCGCTCTGCTCGTCCGTCAGCTTTCCTTTGGCCCAGCCGAGGTATGTGAGGACGTCGTTGGCGTTGCGGACGCCCTTGTAGCTCTGCACCCATATGCCTGTCAGCGCGTCGGAGGAGTTCTGAGTGCTCTCGAAGTTGAACATTTTGTGCAGGTGCTGGTTGTCCGACACACCGGAGCCGCCGACCCATATGTCATCGCCCATCGCGTCGGCGCAGAGGGGCAGGGGGGCGTATTGCTCGTTGTTCCAGTCATAGTTCCTCATCGGGCTGTAGGTCGCCACGACGGCCTCCATTATGTGGTCGTAGTTGTTATAGTACTCCTCGAGGGTGGCCTTGTCTGGCGGTGTCACATCAAGGAAGTCGTCGGAGCACGAGGCCATTCCTAATGCGGACATGGCGCCGAGCGCGGCAACGATGCCGCGGGTCAGATGTATATTGTCCATAACGATCATGTTCTTGTTTTTGTGAAAGTGATAGAACGCGGGTTGCCTTGCTGGCTACAGGCCGACGTTCACTCCGAAGTTGAACGTCCGGCTCTGCGGGTAGACGCCGTAGTCCACGCCGAGCGATGTCCCGCCCGATGATATCTCGGGGTCGAACCCGGCGTATTTGGTCACGGTGAACAGGTTCTCCGCGCCAACGAACACCCTTAGCCTGTCTATGAATATTTTGCTTGTCAGGTCGCGCGGCAGGGTGTAGCCCAGCTGTATGTTCTTGAGGCGGAAGTAGCTGCCGTCCGTCACGTAGAGGTCCGAGCTCTGCCAGTTGGTGGCGTCTCCCACCACGTATCGCGGGTATTTGTCAGACGTGCCTTCGCCTGTCCACCTGTTCAGCATGTAGCTCGGCAGGTTGGCGGGGCGCACGTCAGTGCGCCTTGTCGCGTCGTATATGTCATTGCCGGCCGTGCCCTGGAAGAGAGCCATGAAGTCCAGTCCGTTCCACTCCGCGCCGATGGTCAGTCCGTAGGTCCAGTCTGGCATTCCTTTGCCAATCTTGGTGCGGTCGGCAGCCGTTATCTGGCCGTCGCCGTCAACGTCCACGAATCGGACGTCGCCAGGCTTGGCGTCAGGTTGAATCATCTCGCCGTCGGCGTTCCTGTAGTTCGCCACCTCGGCCGCGTTTTGGAAGATGCCCGCGGTCTTATATCCGTAGAAGTAAGGGAAAGGCTCGTCGTTCGAGGCGCGCGTTATCGTGCCCGTGTTCTGCATGTTGTCAAGCTCCAGGTAGCCGGCCGAGTTGCCAAGGTTGGTCAGCGTGTTTTTGAGGAATGAGGCGTTGCCCCTCGCGTGCATCTTTACGGGGCCTGCTGACCACTTGTAGCCGAGCTCGATCTCGAGGCCCGTGTTCTCCATGTCTCCGACGTTGCCAAGCGGCGCCTCCGCGCCCACGTAGTCCGGTATCGGCATCTCTATGATCATCCCCGAGGTCTTCTTCTTGTACCAGTCGAGGCTAAGTGTCAGCGCGTTGTCGAGGAACCCGAGGTCCACGCCGAGGTCCGTCTGTATGTTCTCCTCCCACTTGAGGTCGGGGTTGGCCAGAGCGCCGGCCTGCACTCCGTTGACCACGGTCTCGCCGCGGCCGAAGACGCTGTTGTATGGCGATGCCGTCCATGCCGCGTAGGTGAAGTCCCCGATGTTGTCATTGCCGTTCTTGCCCCAGCTCCCGCGCACCTTGGCGCTGCTGAGCCACTCCGGGGCGTTGACGTACGGCTCGTTGAGAATGTTCCACCCGAGCGAGAATGAGGGGAACGTGGCGTACCTGTTGTTCGCCCCGAAGCGCGAGCTGCCGTCGCGGCGGACGGTCACTTGAGCCATGTAGCGCTCATCGTAGTTGTATGACGCGCGGAAGAAGTAGGAGCTGAGCGTGTGCTCGTTGGTGGGCCCGCCGCTCGCGCTCATCTCGCCGCGGCTCTGCTCTGCCGACGATTTGTTCATATATGGCTTGCCCATGTCTTTCAGGTTTTGGACGCTGCCATAAAGCTTCTTGCCCGTGTTCTGCATGGCGCTCTGGCCAGCCACGAGGTTGACGCCGTGGACCCCGAGCTGCTTGTCCCATGTCAAGACGTTCTCCACCTGCCACACTGTGCCGCGGTCGCTGCTCTGGTGCGCGCTGCTTATGGTGGAGCGGTTGTTGCCCGAGAGGTAGTAGAGCGGCGTGTATCCGTCCGCTCCCCAGAACGAGAGGTCGGCCCCATAGCTGAAGCGGTATTTCACTCCCTGGCCAATCTCGAGGTCGGCAGTGAGGTTGGCCACCACCTTGTGGCTCCAGTTGTCGTCGCCAGGCAGGCTCAGCATGGCCAGGGGGTTGTTCATCTCCTGGTAGCTCGAGCCGGGGATGGTGTACATGCGCCCGTCGCCGTCGTAGAGCATGTACTGCGCCCCATATTTGTCGGCCTGAGCCTTAGCCTCCGCCCCTGATACCGTCGGGGTCAGGATTGGCGAGAGGTAAAGAGCCGAGCCCAGGAC
>CAKVCS010000004.1 GCA_934725785.1 uncultured Bacteroidales bacterium
GTGCCATACACGTCTACAGAGATTTCGTCGCCCACCCCTATCACATACGAGTCGCCGACGGCGAAACTTGTCTTGGGCTCGAACGTGAGGCCGCTGTGGTTGAATATTGAGTAACCGAACAAGAGTGTGTCTGCCTTCATGGGCTTGGCTTTGGGCAGACTGCGGGCGGACAGGGCGCCGGTTTCCTCGTTGGTTTGAGCCGACGACGTGGTTTTGCTGTCGGAGCTTCGCTCGTTCTTCATATAGCGCGAGAAGCGTTGGCGCAGCTCCTTTACCTGTTTCTCCGTGGCCCCCTTGGCCTTAGCTTGGGCCATGGCCTCGTCGAGGGTGAGGCCGGCTTCCGTGGCTTTATGGGCGTACTCTTTTATTGTTGTCTCCGGGATGCTCGAGACCTCTATGTTCTTGTAGTCTTTCTTCGATAGCGATGTGAGGTCGGAGAGCGACTGCGCCTCCGCCGTCACCAGTGTCAGTACGGTTATCGCTGCGGCTACGCATCGCCTCAGTGTTGTCGCCATGTTTTTCACTTTGTTCTTGTTTCTGTCGGTGGTGATTTGCTAACTCCGCAATTCCTTGTGCGCCATGGCGAGGGCCGAGGCCACAACCTTGTCCATGTCGTAATATTTATATTCGGCGAGCCTTCCGCCAAACAGCATTGCGCGCTGGGCCTGGGCAAGCTCGGCGTATTGCGCGGCCATGGCTCCGTTGGTGGAGTCGTTTACGGGGTAGTAGGGCTCCATGCCTGGCTTCCACTCTGTGGAGAATTCGCGTGAGATCACGGTCTTGGGCTGCGAGCCGAACTCGAAGTGCTTGTGCTCTATGATGCGGGTGAAGGGGACCGACGCGCTCGTATAGTTCACGACGGCGTTGCCTTGGAAGTTTGGCATGTCAAGAGTCTCGGTCTCGAAACGCACTGTGCGGTACTCCAGGTGTCCGAATCGGAAGTTGAAATACTCGTCGATGGCGCCCGTGTAGAGGGTCTTCCGGGCCATGACGCTCAGCTCTGCCCGATGGGCGGTATAGTCCACGCCCGTACGGACTTCTACGCCCTCAAGCAGCTTGTCGGTCAGCGTGTTATATCCGCCAATGGGTATACCCTGGTATGTGTCGTTGAAGTAATTGTTGTCAAACGTCATGCGCACGGGCAGCCTGCGTATTATGAACGCGGGCAGGTCTACGCACGAGCGCCCCCACTGCTTCTGGGTGTAGCCTTTTATCAGCTTTTCATATATGTCTTGCCCCACCAGCATAAGGGCTTGCTCCTCAAGGTTGCGCGGCTCGCTTACGCCCTCTTCGCGCATCTTTTCTTGAGCGTCGCGCCTCTGCTCGGCTATCTTGGCCTCGGCCTCGGCGGGCGTCACCACTCCCCACATCTGGTGGAACGTGTTCATGTTGAACGGCAGGTTGTACAGCTGCCCCTCGTAGTTGGCAATGGGGGAGTTGGTGTACCTGTTCATCTCCACGAGGCTGGTCACGTAGTCCCACACCTCGCGGTTCGACGTGTGGAATATGTGCGCGCCATAGCGGTGCACGTTGATGCCCTCCACTTTGTCGCAATGGATGTTGCCACCGGTGTGGTCCCTTCTGTCCACAACCAGGCATCTTTTGCCAAGTTTGCGGGCCTCGTGGGCGAAGACCGAGCCGAAAAGCCCGGCGCCTACTATCAGATAGTCATACATGTCTATTTCTCTGCTTTGTCTATTTGTGTGCCTGCGCCTTATGCCGCTCTTTGAGCCATCCGGACAGCCTGTCGGCGACAAATATTATTATTAAATATCTTGCGGCCTTGCCAATCAGCATCAGCGCGCAAGTCGCCGCCACGGGCGAGTGGGCCATGCCGAGCGCTGCGGCAAGGGGGTCGCCAATCACGGGCGTCCACACCAGCAGTCCGCACCATGCGCCATAGGTCTCGACCCAGGCCTCCACTCCGCTGACGCTCTCGGCCGATATGCCGAACCACTCGGCCAGTTTGCCCAGCCCGAGCAGCCAGCCCGTGGCGTATGTCGCCATCCCGCCAAGCCAGTTGCCTGCCGAAGCCGCCCACACCAGAGGCCACGGACGGAACGCGCCACTCGCGGCAAGGGCGGCAAGACCCACCTCTGACACCCCGGGCAGAAGCGTGGCCGACAGGAAGCACAGGGCGAAGACGCCAGCCAAGCCCCACCGTGATATGATCTCATCTTGACTCATGACACACTGCCTCGCCAAAGGGCGGGAATGCCTTTTGCCTCTAATAGAGAGGCTTGGCGTCGAACTGCTTGAGAGCCTCTTTCACGACGGGGTCCATGCTGTTCAGTATGGGGTAGAGGCCGCCCTCGTCGTTAAACGATTGGGCTATGTATGCGCGGGTCTCGTTCTCAATCACTTCACGCTCCTTGGCGTCGAGCTTGGCGGGGCGGGGCAGCCCGTGCCTTGCGGCGTAGTCCTCCAGCCCCTCCATGTACCTCTGGCCCTGGAGGTGGTGCACCATCTCGGGCATGGACATCTTGCTAAGCCGCGCCCGGTCTTTCTCCACCAGTCCTTTGGCGTAGTCATATATAAGGCGTTTGGCGCGCAGCTGGTAGAGGTATTTCGAGGCCGTGGCCGTATCGTAAGCCACGAATATGTCCGGCACAATGCCGCCGCCGCCGTAAACCGTGCGGCCCTTACGAGTATGGAACACGAGGCTCGTGTCGGCCTTTATGCTGTCTGCCGTGAATAGCTCCCCGGATGTGAACCTGTTGTTTATGTCGGCGTAATACTCGTCATCGCCATGGCCGTATGGCCGTTGGATGCACCTGCCCGAAGGAGTGTGGTATCGAGCCACGGTAAGGCGCACGGCGGAGCCATCGGTGAGCTGCATCTCGCTCTGAACCAGACCTTTGCCGAATGAGCGACGGCCTATTATGATGCCGCGGTCATTGTCTTGCATGGCGCCGGCGAATATCTCGCTCGCGCTGGCGGAGTACTCATCTATAAGCACCGCCAGCTCTATGTCGCGGCATGTCCCCGTGCCGTCGGCGCGCATCTCCTGCCTGCGCTGGTGTGCCCCCTCCGTGTAGACTATCATCTCGCCGCGGTCAAGAAATTCGTTGCACATGGCCTGAACCACGTTCAGGAAGCCTCCGGAGTTCGACCTCAGGTCGACTATGAGCTTGACGCACCCTTGGTTCTTCAGCTTCGCTATGCCTTGCAACATCTCCTCGTACGTCTTCTCCGCAAACCTGTCTATCTTTATGTAGCCCACGCCGTTGGCAATCTCGTAGGCCGATATGACGCTCGTCAGAGGGATCTCGCCCCTGGTTATGTCGAAGTCTATTGTGGCGTCGGGCGAGCGCAGCACCGTTATCTTCACTTTGGTGCCAATCTCGCCGCGCAGGGAGTCCAGGACGGTCTGGTTGGTCACCCACTTTCCCGTGAACGTACCGCCGTTCACCTTTATAATCTTGTCGCCGGGCAGCACGCCGAGCGCGGATGACGGGCCGCCGCTCACCACGCTCTCAACCCTCACCGTGTCGTCGCGCAGGCTGAACTGAACGCCTATCCCTCCAAAATTGCTCTTGAGCTCGCCGGACACTTTCTCAACGTCTTTGCGGGGTATGAACAGGCTGTGAGGGTCGAGTTCTTCCAACACTTTGGGAATCACGGCGTCCTGTATGGAGTCGGTGTTGACGTCGTCAACGTAGCAGCTCTCTATGAGCTTAATTATCGATTGCAGCTTGCCGCCGCTCTCCGCGCCAAGCCCGAAAATTAGGTTCCCTTCGCTCAGCTTGCGCGATATCTCATTCTCGGCCGCGTTCTTGCCCGCACTCCGCCCAAGGAAGAGGCCGAGCAGGGCCGAAGCCACAATCAGGAGCAGTATCCACCCGTTCTTCGTCGTGTTGTTCATCTCTTTCTTCGATTCCTCTTTTTGTTGGCGCGCCTTTACTTTATTATTATGGTCTCCTCGACCTTGTTCACCTCGACGCCCGCGCGGCGCAGCAGGTCTATCCCCTCCGAGCTCCTGTACTCCTCCGAGTACACCACCCTTGTTATGCCCGCTTGTATGATGAGCTTGGCGCACTCGATACACGGAGAGGCTGTTATGTACATCGTGGCGCCCGATGAGCTGTTGTTGCTTTTCGCCACCTTCGATATCGCGTTGGCCTCAGCGTGAAGCACGTAGGGCTTCGTCTGGTCTCCCTCTTCGCATACGTTCTCGAAACCCGATGGCGTCCCGTTGTACCCGTCGCTTATTATCATCTTGTCTTTCACCATGAGCGCGCCCACCTGCCGCCTTACGCAGTAGGAGTTGAGAGACCATATCCTGGCCATGGCGAGGTAGCGTTGGTCAAGCTTTGCCTGTTTCTCTGGATCTGGCATCTGTGCGCTTAAATATTGGGTAACGACGCGTGTCAGTTCGCGAAGATACGCATTCCGACGGCATAATTGGCAATCCGTCAGGACCTATTATGCCTTTGTCGGGCCGCACGCTTTGCTACTCCCTCCCGAGTTCTTTGCGGACTTGATGATACTCGTTGCTGTCAAATTGAGTCCAGAAAGTCGCGTCCGGCTTGTCTCCCTCTTTCATGGCCTTGACGTAGTTGCGCAGCCTCTCGTGCCGGTCTGCGCCCATCACGTCGTTGAGGGTGAGCTCCGTGCCCACGAAGGTTATGAGGTGGCCCACTATCGTGCCCCGCGTCAGGCCTCTCTCCTTTGCCACGGCCTCCACCGAGCGGAGTCTCTTGAAGGCTTCGAGCGACGTTTGCCTTGTGCCCTGCTTCTCCCTTGCGGGCACGGCGGTCGGCATGGGGTGGCGGGCAGGCCTCGTCCCCTTCTTGTGGAACTTGACCACTATCGTCAGGATGTCGTTGCCATATTTCCTTATCTTCTCTTTGCCCATTCCGATTACTTTGGCCAGCTCCTGGGCTGTTATCGGGACGGTGTCGGCAATCTCGAATAGAGTCTTGTTCGACGCTACGGTATAGGCCGGCGCATTTTCCTCATCAGCTTTCTTTTTGCGCCAGTCGCGCAGGGCTGAGAATAGCTCTTTGTTCTCCACCTCGTTTATCTCGGCCCCGTGGCTTGCCTTTGCGCGGATTTCGCTCGGCTCGTCGTCGTCCTTCTCCTCGCTTATCGCCTTGGCCTTCGCGCTCATAATGACAGCAGGGCTGAAGCCCTTTTGCTCCACGGCCGATAGCTCGGCCTCGTAAAGCTTGCATGTCTGCGTCAGCTGGGTGGTGAGGTTGCCCAGCCGCTTGCGCCCGGCCGCGTCGTCAAGCGATATGTCCGCGCTCGCCATGGTCTTGCCATGCAGGTCGGCCAGCCTCTCGCGGAAGTATTTTGCGCCGCGGCGGGTCTGGTCCATCAGCTCCGCGTCGTCCGCTATGTTGCCCTTCTCGCCCCTTACTCTTCCGCATTTCATCAGGAATCGGCTCGCGACGTTCGCCATATCTGCCGCCTCTTCGTGCAGCAGGCCTTGCAGCATGCTTACGCAGTTGTTGTACTTGCCGGCGTAGTGACGCTCCAGCATGTTGGCCATCTGCCTTATCAAGGCATACACCTCGCTGAATGAGAACAGGTTGCCGAGCATGCTCAGGGCATAGTCGTTGGCAAAGTTGTCTATGGCCTGCGTGGTAAGCTCTATGCGCTCGTTCTCCTTGTAGAAGTCTGCCACGGCGTGGTCGGTCCTTATAGCGCCGGGTGTTATCCTCTCTTTGAGGACCAGTCCGTCGAACGTTCGGCATCGGGATAGGGCCACGTATACCTGCCCGGCCGAGAATGAGCGGCTGGCGTCTATTATCGCCTTGTCGAACGTGAGCCCTTGGCTCTTATGTATGGTTATGGCCCACGCCAAGGCGAGCGGTATCTGAGAGAATGAGCCTGCAACCTTGGCTACGGGTTGTCCGCTTTTCTCGTCAATCTCATACTTGACGTTGTTCCATGTGGCGTAGCCCACGTTTATTTCGCCCGTGTCTTCGCAGCAGACGGTCACCTGATTATCCTTCAGTGACGTCACTTTGCCTATCTTGCCGTTGTAATATCGGCGGGGCTCGTTATTGTCGTTCCTTATGAACATAACCTGAGCTCCCTCCTTGAGCGTCAGGCATGTCGTTGTGGGGTACATCTGTTTTGGGAAGTCACCCTCGGTCGTGAAGTCGTAGTGGCGCTCCTCCCCCCCGAGGGCGCGCAGCCTGTCCTCGTTGATGTCTTCGGCGGCCTGTACGTGGGTGGTCATGCGGATGTAGCCCTCGCTCTCTTTTGGGGCGAACCCGGGTATGTATCGCGTGTTGAGCTTGCGTAGGGTCTCTTCACTTGCGCGTCCCGTGCGCACTTGGTTCAGTATGTCTATGAAGGCCGACTCCGTCTGTCGGTATATTTTTTTCAGTTCGATGGTGTAGAACTGCGTACGGGCGAGTGCCTTGCTTGCGAAAAAATACGGGGTGGGGTAGAAGTCGCCGAGTATCTCCGTGTCTTGCGGGGTCACGACGGGGGCAAGCTGCATGAGGTCGCCGATAAGTAGCAGTTGGACCCCGCCGAACGGCTTGTCGTTCCGCCTTATCTCGCGCAGCCGCGAGTCGACCGCGTCCAGCAGGTCGGCTCGCACCATGCTCACCTCGTCAATCACAAGCAGGTCGAGGCTGCGTATCACCCGCAGTTTGCTTGAGCGGATTCCTCGGTCTATTGGGGGCCTCTCGCCGGGGGCGAACGTCCCTGGGGGAATTTGGAAGAAGGAGTGCAGAGTGACTCCGCCCGCGTTTATGGCGGCCACGCCCGTCGGGGCGGTTATGATCATGCTCTTGAGGCGGCTCGCTGCAAGGTTCCGCAAGAATGTCGTCTTGCCTGTGCCGGCGCGCCCTGTCAGGAACAGGTTCACTTCCGTGCGAGTCAGGCATTGCCATGCGGTCCACGCCTGCTCGTTCTCTTCTCTGCTGTATGGTGTCTCCATCTTTTGTCAGGCGTGTCTTGGTTTATGCCTACTTCTTTGTCACCTCTCGCACTTCTCCCATTCGCGGTAGCACCTCGTCAGCCCGTCGCGCCAATGCGGCACGCCCACGCCGAATGTGCCGACCACCTTTTCTTTGCTCAGCACCGAGTAGCTTGGCCGCTTGGCTGGTGTGGGGTATTGGCTGGTTGGTATGGGGCTCACTCTCGTCTTGGAGTTAGCCATCTGGGCTATGCTTATCGCGAAGTCGTACCACGTGCATTCGCCCGAGTTGGAGTAATGGTATATGCCGCTTTGGCCGTTGAAGTTTTCGGCTATTCTTACAATGGCGGATGCGAGGTCCGAGGCGTAAGTCGGTGAGCCCGTCTGATCGTCAACCACGCATATGGCGTCGCGAGTCTCGAAAAGGCGCAACATCGTCAGGAAGAAGTTCTTCCCTGTGCTGTCATAGAGCCATTGCGTCCTTACTATCACATATTGGCATCCGGACTCCGCGACGGCTTTCTCACCGAGCCGTTTCGTGAAGCCGTAGACTCCGAGCGGAGCCGTCGGTGAGTCCTCCGTGTAAGGCTCGCTGGCTGTGCCGTCAAAGACGTAGTCCGTCGAGACGTGAATCAGCAGCGCGCCCGACTCTTCCGCCGCTTTGCCCAGGTTGGCGGGCCCCTGGGCGTTGACTCGGCTGGCGTTTTCTCCGTCGCTCTCGGCCTTGTCGACGGCGGTGTATGCTGCGCAATTTATTATGACGTCCGGCCTCTCGGCTTTCACCCTCTCGCTCACGCATGCCCATTCCGCTATGTCGCAGTCGGCAGAGCGGAGTCCGACAACCTCCGTGTCGGTCGCCGACAGCGCCTCCACGACTCGCCGCCCCAGCATGCCGCTCGCTCCGAAAACGAGTATTCTCTTTTTGCTCATGGCTTAATAGAGCGGGGTGTTATAGTCGAACAGGCCCTCGGCCTCGCGCAACGTCTTGTGCTTGCGGTCTTTGTCGCTCAAGAGGGCGTCTTTTGCCGGGATGCGCCAGTCGATGCCGAGAGCAGGGTCGTCAAACGCTATCGCGCCCTCGCTTGCCGGGCAGTACTGGTTGTCGCATTTGTATTGGAACAGGGCCGTCTCGCTCAAGACGGCAAACCCGTGGGCAAAACCGCGTGGGATGAAGAACTGCCTGTGGTTCTCGCCCGATAGCTCCACCGCCACGTGCTTGCCGAACGTGGGGCTGCCGAGCCGCACGTCGACGGCCACGTCGAGCACCTTGCCCGTTATGACCCTTACGAGTTTGCTCTGCGCATGTTCACCCCGCTGGAAGTGGAGGCCGCGGACCACGCCGTAGCTCGAGAAGCTCTGATTGTCCTGTACGAAATCTATAGGCCGCACCTTCTCGTCGAATTCGCGCTTCGAATACGACTCGTAGAAATAACCGCGGCTGTCGCCGAAAATCTTTGGCTCTATTATCACCACGCCATCAATGGCGGTCTCTATCACGTTCACTTTTCTCCTGCTTTTTGTCTGTGTGACGCGCCCCCTGAGGGCGGGCGTTACTCTTGGCTGGCTATGCGCAGCAAGTACTGGCCGTAATCGTTCTTCTTCATCGGCTGCGCCAGTCTGACAAGCTCTTCGCATGTTATCCAGCCGTTTCTGTATGCTATCTCTTCCAGGCAGGCCACTTTCAGGCCTTGCCGTTTCTCCACCACCTCTATGAATGTCGACGCCTCGGACAGCGACTCGTGAGTGCCGGTGTCCAGCCAGGCGAAGCCTCTGCCAAGCTTCTGAAGGCACAGCTTGCCCTCTGCCAGATAGTGCTGGTTTACCGATGTGATTTCGAGCTCGCCGCGGGCCGATGGCTTAAGCCCCGAGGCCACGTCCACAACGCTGTTGGGGTAGAAATATAGACCCACGATGGCGTAGTTCGACTTTGGCTCGCTTGGCTTCTCCTCTATTGACAGCACTTTGCCGTCCTCTCCAAACTCAGCCACGCCATACCGCTCGGGGTCCGCCACCCAATACCCGAATATTGAGGCCTCGCCACGCTCCTCTGTCGCCTCTATGGAGCGCTTGAGCATCTGGTCGAAGCTCTGCCCGAAAAATATGTTGTCCCCCAAAGCAAGGCACACGGTGTCGTCTCCTATGAAGTCCCTGCCTATTATGAAGGCCTGCGCGAGGCCGTCGGGGCTTGGCTGCTCCGCATACTCCAGCCTGACCCCATAGTCCGCTCCGTCGCCAAGCAGGCGGCGGAAGCCCGGCAAGTCCGCTGGCGTCGAGATTATGAGCACGTCACGTATCCCCGCGAGCATCAGTGTCGAGAGGGGGTAGTATATCATCGGCTTGTCATATATGGGCAGAAGCTGCTTTGACACGCCCTTCGTTATGGGATACAGCCGAGTGCCGCTTCCCCCCGCCAATATTATGCCTTTCATTGTGTCCTTGCTTTTTTATCATGCGACGACGGGCCGCGCACGCACCCTTTTTGAGGTGTCCCTATGCGCAGCCCGTCATTATGTCATCCTTCATCCTTTGCCCCTGCACCCGGCGAAGCCGCGCCCCTTCCGCTTTTATGGGCCAGGCCGACGCCTTGGGCCGCAGGTGGTTAGCGTCTTGTGAATTCGCTCTGCGAATCGTCGTAGTTCAAGTAGTACTTGCCCTTCGTCAAAGTCGAGATGTTGATGGTCTTGCCGTAGCCCTTGAACACTATGCCGCCATATTGGTCGTAAACCTCGTAAAGGGTCTCACCGCTGAACATTATCTCCGTGTTTGAGGACTTATATGATACCTTTGGGGTGGATGACGTCACCACCGCCTCGCGCGAGTACGATTGCGCCCTGCGGTTCACCGTTGTCTGACGGACTCGGAACTTGTTCACGCCGCTGTGCGTGCGAATCTTCGTCTCGTAGCTGTTGGGCTGGTTATGGCCTTTGCCCATCACCTCGCCCACTTTTATCCACTTGTTCCACCTGTATTGCTCAATGATGAAAGGCAGTGGGCCAGTCTCGCCCGAGGTTGAGAAAGTCAGGACGCCGTCTGTAGCCTTCACGGAGTCGAACTTTGCTGGCTTCTGTACTTGCAGGGCGTTGGCGTTGAGTACCATGGGCGTGCAGTCGTCCTTATAGCGGATCACGATGTTCACGTCATCACCCACCTTGAGGTCGTACACGCTCAAGTCTATCTCGAAAGCGCTCGAGTTAATCTCGTCAGTCGTTATCATGCCGTTCACGGTGACCTCATACGCGCAGAAACCCACACCCGATGGGGCGAACGGGTTTTTGACGTATATGTTCTCTCCTTGATAAGTGCCTTTGACGACGAGCTCTTCGGCCGATACGTCTTGCTCCGCGGTAAGTAAGGCTAACGCTGTCGCAAGAGCACAGAGTGTTCTACTCATTTTTCAATTTTGCGTTTTCGACCCCCAATTTTAATCATTTTTACACATAAAGACAAATAAATCCCTTTCATCACGCTAATTTATTTTCTCGCTCCACCTGCCGTCATCTTTAATTATCTGTTTTAGAGTATTCAAGGCCTCCGCCTGGTCTATAGACCTTTTTACGACTTCTTTGCCCCTGTATAGGGATATCTTGCCTCGCCCTGCGCCAACGTAGCCGTAGTCGGCATCTGCCATCTCGCCAATTCCGTTCACTATGCACCCCATCACGCCAATCTTAAGCCCTGCCAGTCCGCCCAGCTCCCTCTTTATCTCGGCCACGGTGGACTGGATGTCGTAGAGCGTCCGTCCGCACCCGGGGCATGATATGAACTCCGTGCGGTCGAAGCGCGCGCGGCAGGCCTGCAGCAGCATCTGCGCGCTCTCGGCCGCCTTATCCGTGGGGATGTTGGGGGCGTCGACGCATATCCCGTCAAGAAGGCCGTCTATGAACAGACCCCCCATGTCCGCCGACATCTCCAGCTGCAGCTGACGAATGTCGTGCGTGTCGTTACTGTATATCCCCACGAGGGGCAGGCGGCACCCGGCATTGTTCAGGGCGAGCGCCATAGCCCGGAGCTCCGCCATCGGGTTGCCGCTCCTGGCTTTGCCAAATAGCGTCACATCTTTAGCGTCTTTCGGCAGCTTCTTGATGGCTCCGCCCAAAATGTCGTTGAGGGTCACGGTCACGCGCCCGCTGCCGCCTTGCTCGCCCATGCTCGTCAGGGCCTCCGGACTCTTGGGCAGCGTGATGTCAGCCGATGACCGGTCCTCTTTTGCTATGACGATTACGACTGGTGCCTTGTTGCCTCCTATGCCATGGGCGTTTTCTGTAGTTTTCCGTCGTCTGTATGAGTATGGAGAGTAAGTCCTCGCGTCAACATAGGCCACAGCGTCGGCTTTGGCAAGCCTCTGGCAATGTCTGGCCAGGGCGCTTGCCACTGGAATTTCCGCCTCGGGGGCTTCGGTGAGAGACACGCGGATGGTGTCGCCAAGCCCGTCATTGAGCAGTGCGCCTATGCCGGCCGCCGATTTTATGCGGCCCTCGGCGTCGCTGCCGGCCTCGGTCACGCCAAGATGCAGGGGGTACACACTGCCGCGATGGCGAAGTGTGGCGGAGAGCAGGCGCACGGTCTCGACCATGATGCGCGTGTTGCTGCTTTTTATGCTTATGGCGATGTCGTGAAAGTCGAGTTCCTCGAATGCGTCGAGATATTCCGTGCATGAGGCTACCATTCCGGCGGGGGTGTCGCCATATTTCGCCATTACGCGGTCCGACAGCGAACCGTGGTTCACGCCAATGCGTATGGCCGTCTTATGAGCCTTGCATATCTCAACGAGCGGGCGGAGCTTCTCTAATATTATTTCGTGCCACTCCTTGTCGGTCAGCTTGTCAGCGTCTTTGCTGAAGCGTTTGGCCTCGCCTGTGTAGTTCCCCGGGTTTATGCGTACGGCCTCCACCAGGGCCGCTGCAGTCTCTGCCGCCTTGGGGTTGAAGTGGACGTCGGCGACGAGGGGGGTGTATATGCCCGCGCCTTTCAGGAGCGCGCCCAGCTCGCCTATGCTCTTTGCCTCCCGCTCTCCCTGCGTTGTCAGGCGGACTATCTCGCCGCCAGCCTCAATAATCCTTTTGCTCTGCTCCGCGCTGCCCTCCACGTCGTTCGTGTCGGTGGTCGTCATAGACTGTATCCTTATCGGGGCGTCGCCACCAAGCGTCACGTTGCCAACCCTTATCTGTCGCGTCTTTTGGCGCTCATATTTGAACAGCGAAGGGCAAAAGTCCTCAACATCCATGTCGTTCATCTGAATATCTTTTTTCCTTATTGCAAATATAGCCAATAGTGTGCTCTTTGTCGTGCGCCGCGCCTGCAAACAACTCTGCAGCTTGCCAGTGAAAGTTCGAGCCGTGCCGCTTTTTCGCGTCGCCTTTTTCGCTTACGCTTTCCCGCGGTTCGTTTCGGCCCGGTGTGCGGTCATTCTCTCTCGGGCCAAGTCTCCGCGTCTTGCGCTCCCTCTCTTTTCTTCACGCCCTTCTTGGCGATAACGCGTCTTGGCCCGGCGGCAGTTTTTTCAATGCCGGTCTCCGTCCCTGTAGACACTTGATGTCGCGAGGTGCGGTGGCAAACAAAAAGTCCCGCCCTTGCTTGAGGGGCGGGACTTGAGTCGCATTGCTTGTAAAAATACTTAATTCTTGACAGCCTTTCGGGCGGCGTAGCTGATCTTCAAAGCCTGCGCCTTGCGGAGGGCCTGCTTGATGTCAGTGATAGTACCCATCTGGATGTCGGAGTCGGCTTTGATTGAGACCGTCATTTTGGGGCGGTCCGCCTCGCTAAGGCCCTCGCGCTCCTGGAGAATGTAGTCCTCGATGCCGTCAACCGTGGCGTACGAGTCATTCAGCTGGATGCGAGGCTCTGTGCCGTACTTCTTTGTTTGCACAGGCTTACCTACATATATGTAGCTGACGAGCGATTTCTGCTCCAGCTTCGTAATCTCGGTAGCCTCGGGCAGTTTGACCTTGACTATCAGCGTCACCTCCTTCATGTTCGATGCGACCATGAAGAAGAACAGAAGCATGAACACGATGTCAGGAAGCGAAGAGGTGTTGACCTTGAACTGCCCTTTTTTCTTGCTTTTTCTGATGACTGCCATTACTTCTTGTAGTTTTTAGGTTCTGCCTCGGAGATCTTCTGAGGATAAACTTTCTTTATGGCCTCTTTCTCCTCGTCGGAGCAATCGTCATAGCTCTTGTGGAACTGCTTCTTGGCGAACTCGTCGCGGACCTCGTTATAGGCCGCCTGAAGCTCATTCTGAACCTTCAGGTATGCCTGATACTCGCTGCCGCGGTCATTCTGAAGAGATATGACACCCTTCGGGACGCGAACCATGCCGATGCCCTCGATCTCAGTCTCAGACTTCTCGGGGAGGGACGGGTCGTCGTAAGGGTTGACTATGAACTCCTTTGCCTTAGCCTTGAGCTGGTCCACGCTCTCCATCCATTCGCCGCGGACGAGCAGCTGGTTGTTATAGTTCAGCTGCACCATGAAGACGTTGCGCTCCTTGATTATAGGCGCGTCCGTCTGGTCCTTCGGTGCGATGGGAGGAAGCATACGGCTCAGACCCATGTCAGAAGTCATGGTCGTCGAGACGAGGAAGAAGACCAGAAGGAGGAATGCGATATCCGCCGTTGAGCTCGCATTAACGTCTGGCGTTTCTTTCTTGTTTCCCATAATTTACTTTTTAATTAGTTAGGTATTACTGCTTCTCAGATGCCGCGTCCGCCATGGCGCTATGCCCTGCTTCCCGCGGCTCTCCGCATCTCTACCTGAACAGTTGGTAAACCTCGGAAACGACGATTGAGAGAACGCCGGCAGCGAGTGCGAGATAAATAGAGTAGAGTCCCATGTCTGAAACCCTGAGCCATGCGCCCTGGTTCTCGTCGCCTTCATAGCCGACAAGCTGCAGGGGGGTCTCGTCTCCGATTGCCCAGAAAATGCCGAGGATTACGACGACGCCGACCAGCGCCAAGCCGCCCCTGACGAGCAGTTTCGGATCCGAGATGGCGTTAACCGTCTCTGAAGCTATCGCACTTATCACACCAAGGCAAAGCAGGCCTATGGTCCAGATGAGTGCCATGTCCACGAACGAGCCATCTGCGAGTGGGTTGTCATCCTTGAATGAGAAGCCGAGGATGACAAGTATCGCGTCAATGGCCAAGAGGACGTACATCACGATGCTCGTGATTTTTTCTGTATTTTTCATCTTCCTTTGTTTTTTGGCTTTTGCGTTTTACTTGGCTGCAGCCCTTTCTTTTCTTTGCCCGGATTTCCGGGACCACTCAGGGGGTGTCGGGTATCGTATGCGCCCCGCCCCTCAGTGCGCTGCAGCAGTTTAACCCGTTTCGTTACCCGCCCGCGTCGCCTGTCCCGTGAGGGGCGGCTTCGCGGCGCGTCTTGCGGATTAGTGCTTAGCCTGATACTTGAGGATGATGTCAACCAAAGAGATAGAGGCGTCCTCCATCTTGTTGACGATGGCGTCAATCTTTGCGACGATGTAGTTGTAGAAGAGCTGGAGGCTTACAGCCGCGATAAGACCGAAGATTGTGGTCAAGAGGGCGACCTTGATACCGCCTGCAAGAGCGACTGGGCTCATGTCACCGAGCTGCTGGATTGAGTCGAATGCCTGGATCATACCAACGACCGTACCCATGAAGCCGAGGGACGGGGCGATGGCGATGAAGAGGGAGATCCAAGAAAGGCCGGACTCCATGCGACCCATCTGGACGGAGCCGTAAGACGCGACGGCCTTCTCAACCATGTCCGGACCCTCATTGTAACGGTCGAGACCCTGGTAGAATATTGCAGCGACAGGGCCGCGGGTGTTGCGGCAAACTTCCTTCGCCTCCTCTACGCCACCATGGTTGAAGGCCTCTTCTACTTTTGTAAGGAGCTTCTTTGTGTTCGTGTTAGCAGCGGTGAGGTAAATGATGCGCTCAATGGCGATTGCGAGGCCGAGGACGATGCAGGCGAGGACGGGGAGCATCCACTCTACGCCACCCTCGACGAACTTCTCCTTGAGGACCTGGTGAAGGCTCTTCTCCTCGTCAGCCGCTACGGCTGCGGTTGCCTCCTCGGTCACCTCCTCTGCAGGTGCCACTGCGGCCTCAGTCTGCTCTGCTGCCGGGGCTGCTGCGTTCTCATCCTGTGCCATGGCGACAGAGCCGAAACTCATCATGCCGACAACTGCTAAATAGGCAAAAAGCTTTTTCATAATCTGTGATAAATTTGACTTTTTATAAACTTTTGTTTTTGTTGGTTTGCGTGAATGGCGCATATTGTTGACCAGTGCGCTTTTCGATACCAAATTACTAATTTTTTACAACATTGAGCCGTTGCTCTTTGCAAAATGCGACTTTTTGCCGCTTTTTGTTTCTGATGTCAGGGGCTTGGAGCTGCTGCCGGGGCGGCTTGCGATACGGTTGGCTTTCTCTTGTGTCTGACGGACAGGCTGTTGCCCGCCGCCTCGTGTGACATCTCCGCTTAATCACGTTTTTTAACGCTCTGCCGCCTGGCCGCCCTCTCCCCAGAACAGGCGCAATGCGTTGGCCGTTGTTTGCTCTGCAACATCTTCCGCGCTTCTGCCCGTGGCCTCGGCGAGTCGAGCCACGACGAGCGGGATGTACGCCGGCTCGTTGCGCTCGCCCCTGTGGGGCGCCGGGGTCAGGTATGGGGCGTCGGTCTCCGTAAGTATACTGTAAAACGGAACGGCGGCCGCGACCTCAGCCACCCTTGAGTTCTTATATGTGCACGAACCACCAAAGCCGAACATCAGCTGAGGCCATTTGCGGCATATCACTTTGGCCTCGTCCACGCTGCCTGTGAAGCAGTGCAGAGACCCGGCCGGCACGTGTCCGCCCATCTTGGCGAGCTCTTCCATGAGCAGCCATACGGCGTCGCGGCAGTGGATGGAGACGGGGAGTCCTCTGTCGTACGCGTAGCGCATCTGCCATGCGAACACGTCGGCCTGCTCCTTCTTCCGGCTCTTGTCCCAGTGGAGGTCGAGCCCTATCTCGCCCACGCCCACGCGCGGCAGCCTGTTGCTCTCCACGAAGTCCATGATGGCTTCGGCCTCCTCCATCGGGTTCTCTCCCATCTCTGTCGGGTGCAGGCCATACGTGGCGAAACAGGTGCCGGGATATGCGGCGGCGGCGTCACGGACCTGCGCCGCGTCGGCCAGTGTGCACGATGGCAGTATCATTCGGCTCACGCCGGCTGATGCGGCTCTGACTATCACTTCATTGCGGTCCGCGTCGAATTTGCTCTCGTAGATGTGTGTGTGGGTGTCTATCATGGGTCGTCTTTTGGCGTCACGGCTCGTCGTCTTCAGCCGCGTAGGCGTAGTCCGGCTCGTCGTCGTCAATCTCGTATGTTTTCTTCACTATTGTGCGCAGGCGTGTCTTGCCCCGTGCTTTGCCCCACTCGGCCTTGGCCTCGTCCAGCAGCCTGGCCGCCTCGGTCATCGTGGGCTCTATGGTGTCCGCTTTCAGCTGGCATTCCCATATGACCATTGTTCGCCACCCCATTGCCCGGAGCTCCTCGCGCACTCTTTCGTCCCGCTCTTTGTTCCGCTTGAATTTTGTTTGCCAGAACTCTGTGTTGGTCTTTGGGGTGGAGTAGGCTTTGCACCCCTCGTGCTGGTGCCAGAAGCAGCCGTTTATGAAAATGGCCGTCCTTGACGCTGTCACCACTATGTCCGGCTTGCCTGGCAGCTCCGCCGCGTTTTTGCGGTAGCGGTAGCCGTGTTCCCACAGCCAATGGCGGGCCTTCAGCTCCGGGCGAGTGCCTTGCGAGTGTATGGAGGCCATAACCTCGCTCACGCTTTTGGGGCTGCGCGGCTTGCCCCGCTTGGGCTTTGAGGTTGTCGTTACCACGCCTATTTGCGGATGAGGGTTATCGACCAGACGCGCACGTCTCTTATGGGGCGGTCGCCTTTCTCGCCTCCCAGCGGGACTGCCGCAATCTTGTCAACCACGTCCATGCCGCTCGTCACTTCGCCAAACACGACGAACTCGCCGTCAAGGTGCGGGGCCCCGCCGTCGGTCTCGTAGGCCTTGCGCTGCTCGGGTGAGAATGTTATCCGCTCTTCGCGCGCTATCCTGTCGAGTTCTTTGCCGGTGAATCTTCGGCCGCTCACGACGTAGAACTGCCCTCCGTCGCATTTGTTCTCGGGGTTTCTGTCCCTCGGCAGCTTAGAGGCCGCCACGGCTCCGCGCCTGTGGAAGTGCCTCTGCTTCTCTATGTTGGGAAGCGTGTACCCGGGGCCCATCCACCCGACGACGTCGTCGGGTTTGGCGTATTTGCTGTCGGCCGCGCCCGTCTGGATCAGGAACGAGGGCAGCACGCGGTGCACCAGCAGGCTGTCGTAGTAGTGGTCGGAGACGAGGCGGATGAAGTTGTCGCGGTACTGTGGCACGTCGTCATACAATTTTATGAAGAAGTCGCCCATTGACGTTCTCACTTTGAATCCGCTCACCTGCGTGTAGGGCGTGTATTCCCTGCCGGTCTGGAGCCTGAGGTCGTAAACGGAGGCGTGGCGTGAGTTCTGCCGCTGCCAGAGGCTGTCCACGTCACGCCCCTGCACTCTCGCCCCGTTGGCCCCGATGACTTGCCTTACGCGTCCCTCGTTGTCGAACACGGCGGCTCCCGGCGTCGCGTCTCGCACGGGCGAGAGGTCGGCCGCGACGGTTCTTTTGTATATTTTCCCGCCCGTGTCGGCCGATACGCAAAAGATGGTGTCGGTGGGCTGTATGCTGTCCGTGCATATGGCGGAGGTCTCCGCCCGCCTCTTGCCCACGCGCAGCAGCACGAGGTCCGTCCTGAAGTCGAGCGCGGTGTAGCCGTATACCGGATATTTGTCCGCCTCGGTCAGCGTCATGGCCTTGGCTGAGTGGGCCCCGCGGATGAGTGAGAGCGGCGCGGCTATTATGTCCGGCCCGACGTACGTGGCTGCGCACTGCCCCACGCTGTCTCCCATGGCGTCGTAGGTCACGATGCGCATTTGCGACGCGGCGTCTTGCGCATAGAAGTTACGCTTGACGGCCGGTGGCCTGCGCTCTGCCTGGTCTCCGCACCCCGAGATGAGGGCGGTGATGCCCGCCGCCGTGCATAAGATTGCGCGCGTTGTCATCCCATTCTCAATTTTTTGCGTCTGGTCGAGGCCTCGGGGCTTACCTGTTGGCGTACTGCTCCTCGTAATATTTCTCGTAAGCGCCCGACGTGATTCTGTCCATCCACTCCTGGTTGTCGAGGTACCACCTCACGGTTTTCTCTATTCCCTCCTCAAACTGCAGGGATGGCTTCCAGCCCAGCTCCTTGCTGAGCTTGGTGGAGTCGATGGCGTAACGGAGGTCGTGGCCTTTGCGGTCGGTCACGTATGTTATCAGGTCGAGGCTCGCGCCCTCGGGGTTGCCTATTAGGCGGTCCACGGTCTTGATTATGACTTTGACGATGTCGATGTTCTTCCACTCGTTGAAGCCGCCTATGTTGTAGGTGTCGGCAATCTTGCCGTCGTGGAATATCACGTCTATTGCCCGAGCGTGGTCTTCCACGTAAAGCCAGTCGCGCACGTTCTCACCCTTGCCATACACGGGCAGAGGCCTCCTGTGCCTTATGTTGTTGATGAACAGAGGAATGAGCTTCTCCGGGAACTGGTATGGGCCGTAGTTGTTCGAGCAGTTGGTTACGATGGTCGGCATGCCATACGTGTCGTGGAATGCGCGGACGAAGTGGTCCGACGATGCTTTCGACGCGCTGTACGGGCTGTGGGGCTGGTAGCGCGTGGTCTCGGTGAACAATGTGCCGTCGAATTTCAGGGCTCCGTACACCTCGTCGGTCGATATGTGGTAGAACCGCTTGCCCTCGTAGCCTTCCGGCAGACTCTCCCAATATGTTTTCGCGGCCTGGAGCAGCGTCAGCGTGCCCATGACGTTGGTGCGCGCGAACGTGAAAGGGTCGCGGATTGAGCGGTCCACGTGGCTCTCGGCGGCGAGGTGTATGATGCCGCATACCCGGTGCTCCGCCATCAGGCGGCTCATGGCCTCGTAGTCGCATATGTCCGCCCTTACGAACGTATAGTTGGGGCGGCTCTCCACGTCTTTGAGGTTCTCAAGGTTGCCCGCGTACGTGAGCTTGTCCACGTTGATTACGTGGTATTCCGGGTATTTGTTGACGAAGAGCCGCACCACGTGGCTGCCTATGAAGCCGGCGCCGCCCGTCACTATTATGTTGCGTTTGAAATTGTCAATGTCTGCCATGGCTGTAAGGTCTTATGTCGCCCGCAAAAATAGGAATAGCAAACCCAAAATAAAAATATATTGCCTTTATGGTAGGAACTGACGATGTTTTTTGTAACTTCGCATTCGATTTGAGAAGGGCTTCCGCCCTCTGATGTCGGAACGGCCTCATAGTTCAAGGGATAGAACGGGAGTTTCCTAAACTCTAAATTTCAGTTCGAGTCTGAGTGAGGCCACATGTCAATAAATTTTTGACGTTTCTTTACGCCTGGTCGCCCTCCAAGGGCAGGCCAGGTTTTTTTATGCGGTTGCGAAGACAAGATAAATGTGCTAATTTCGCTTTCGTTATGTTCGATATTGTCATCGTCGGGCTCGGCGTCCTCGCTTTCGTGCGCGGATTCCGCCGAGGCCTCATAGGAGAGCTCGCCGGGCTCGTGGCTCTCGCCTTTGGTGTCTATGGCGCCGCGCGCTTCAGCCCGATGACAGAGGGCCTCATCGCTCCGTATCTCGTCGGCCACCCGACCCGTCTCGTGGCGTTCGGGCTCACGCTCCTCGTCATTGTCGTGGCGGTCTACTTGGCCTCCTCGGTCGCGACCCGTCTTGCCCGCGCGGCGTCGCTCTCGGTGCCCAACAGGGTCTTCGGAGGGGTCTTCGCCGTCGCGAAGGCTCTTCTCGTCGTCAGTTGCATCCTGGGGCTGGGCGAGAGGCTGTGGCCCGGGGATGGCGGCCTCGTCTCTGAGGAGCAGAAAGACGAGATGGTCACGTACCGTTTTGTTGAGTCTTTCGCGGGTTACGCGTTCCCTTACCTCGACCATGGATACGAGGCCGTCAAAGACGTGTGCGACGGAGTGCCGCTGCCCGATGGCGGTGGCGAATGAATATGTCTGACTTGTATAACACTCATGCAGCGCAATGGCTGGTACGTATTTCCTTTTGGCCGATAATCAAGACGTCACCCGCGCAGGGCTGCGCCTCTATATTGAGGGAGCCTACCCCGATGCCGTGGCCGTGGCCGTCAAGAACGAGGCCGCGCTCAGGGCCGAGCTCGCTAAGAGGCCGGACTCCGTCGTCGTGCTCGACTACACTAAGTTCGACATCCCAAGCGTCGACGGGGTAGTCAATATGCGCCAACGCTTCCCAATGAGCCGCTGGGTCATGTTCTCCGACGAGCTTACCCAAGAGGCCATAAGGCTCTTCGCCTCCGAGGGAGACATGAGCATCGTGCTCAAGGAGAATTCCGAGGACGAGATAAGGAGCGCCCTGAGGTGCGCAACGCTCGGAGAGCGCTTCCTCTGCCACCAGATAACGAACCTGCTCATCGAGGAGCGGACGCAGAAGGCCAGCCAGGGCAAGCTGACGCCCACCGAGGTCGAAATCCTCAAGCTCATAGCCAAGGGCAAAAGCGTCAAGGAGATCGCCTCAGAGAGGACGTCCAGCGTCCACACCATCATAACCCACAAGAAGAACATCTTCCGTAAGATTGAGGTCAACAACGTCTACGAGGCTACGAAATACGCCCTCCACGCTGGCCTCATTGACCTTATGGAGTACTACATTTAGTCAATGCGTCTGATGAGCAACAAGCACTTGGTCATAATGGCAGGCGGAGTGGGCAGCCGTTTCTGGCCCATGAGCCGACCCGAGAACCCAAAGCAGTTCATAGACGTGCTCGGTTGCGGCCGAACGCTCCTGCAGCTCACTGCCGACAGGTTCGGCGATGAGTTCACCCCTGATCACATATGGGTGGTGACGTCCGAAAAATACTTCGACAAGGTGCGGGCGCAGCTGCCCGACGTACCCGAGGAGAACATATTGCTCGAGCCCTGCATGAGGAACACCGCCCCCTGCATAAGCTACGTCGTGTGGAAAATGCGCAAGCGCTATCCCGATGCCGTGGCGGTCGTCACGCCTTCCGACCATTTCGTGGCGAATGTTGGCGAATTCAGGCGAGTCATAAGCAGGGGAGTCGAGTTCGTGACGGACACCTCAAAGGTGCTCACGCTCGGGA